>CAUJJY010000155.1 GCA_963205155.1 Candidatus Zixiibacteriota bacterium
CGTCTCTCACGGCAAACTATATGCGTCAGGATGAATTCTTCCGCACCTTGACACAGGCCGACCGCCGCGACCTCGGTTCCGGCAGTAAGAACAAAGCGTACGGCTACAGCTTCAACTTCGCTCTTGACAAGTTCCTCCCGCCCAATGACGGCGCCTCAATTCCGTTCAGCTACAATTGGAGTCGGACTGAATTGTCGCCGCGCCTGATTACCGGCTCCGATATTTTGGTCCCGACCGACCGGATTGATGAACAGCGAAGCGTATCGACTAACTATGGATTCTCAATCAGCGAGCGCTGGAACAAACGGACCAGCAATCCGCTGTATACCGTTCTTCTTAACAAGTTCCAGTCGAGCTTCTCCTGGAACAAGTCGCTGTCAAAATCGCCGACTGTACCCATCAATGAAGTCGACCGTTACACCACCAAGGGACGCTACACGGTCACGTCTCCGATGAGAAGTGGCTTAAAGATATTCTCGTGGCTCGGCGGAGTGCCGCTGATTCCCAAGAGAGTAAAAGACACGCAGTTCAACCCAATCCCATTAAGGGTTACGCTCGACGGCGACGTTACCCGCTCCACCGAATATCAGGTCAATAGTTTTGGCGTTTCAACCAGCCGCTACTCACGAGTCTTGCGCGGCGCATTTGATACCGGATTCAATCCGTTGACTGTATGGGACTTCGGATATCGATTCACGACCGATCGCGATCTTAGTGATCCGAAGCTTGTGAAGCTGTCGCTGAACCCTAAGAATCTCATGCTGGGTCGCGAGCGCAGATACAGCGAATCGTTTACCGCTAATTACAGCCCGAATATTCTGCCCTTCATCACCGGAATGAAACTCGGATTTACCGGTTCGCACGGCGAAACCTTCAGTCAGATCGTAGCCGGTACTACAACTCCCGACACGCGTCGTATTGAGAATTCACGCAGTCTGTCGGCAGGCGCGACTTTTAATCTGCAAAAACTGATTGGTCAGAATCGTAGTTCCACACCCAAAAAACCGGCAGCTCCGCGTGTGCAGCCGCGCAATCCAAATCTGGATTCTCTCCGTCGCAATGTTCCTCCCGATTCACTCCCCTCGGGCGGTAAGAAGACTGAAGCCCCGAAAGAACCGGGAACGCCGGTGTATATGTATGGGATGAAGTTCATTCACTTCTTCACCGACCAGATCGATCCGCTGGCAGCGTCGTTTAAGCTCGATGAACGCATCTCTCTCGATGGCTTTATCGAACGGCCATCACTATTCTATCGCCTCGGTCTTTCCAATGAGCCAAACGCCCAGCGCGTTGCGGTGAATTCGACCACCAGCCAGCAAGATCAATATGGCAAGAGTCGAACATACACGGCTCGTTCTGGCGTGCGGCTGCCGATGGGATTTTCCGTCGGGACGAATTGGGCTTACAGCATTCAAGAAGGCACCAACAAGCCGACACGTGACGATTCACGCACCTGGCCCGATTTAAGTCTGAAGTTCGGCAAGCTCGATTGGTTGATGTTCCCGAAGCTGTTTACTAAATCGCTCACGCTCGATTCAAAGTACTCGGAGAAGAGAAACTGGCAGTTCAATGTCAGCACTGGCCAGAAACGCAGCGATATTCACACGTTCGACTATTCGCCGCTTATCTCTGCCGGATTTGATTGGAAGTTTGCCCAGGGATTGCGAACGACAGTAAGTTACAGCAAGAGCACTTCCGACCGCCAACAATTCCGCGATGGCGCCAATCAGGACGGCAGTGTCACAACTCGTACCAAGGATTACACCAACGGAATTGTCATCAAAACGACTTACTCATTCCGGGGTGGAAGCAATGTCTGGTTGCCATTATTCGGGCGCGTCAAGATTCAATCGAACCTCACGCTTGACCTTGATATCTCCAAGCGCACCACGCGAACGGAAAACTATGCGCCATTGAAAGATCTTGAAACTGGTCAAGTCACATTCAACGTCACCGAAACCGCGAACCGCTCCGAGTTGACGGTGCAGCCCAGCGCGACCTACAATTTCTCCACCAATATCAAGGGTGGAATGCGTGCTCGCTGGACCGATTCGAACGATGTCAAGTCCGGTGGACGTCATGTGCGCGAACTTGAAACATGGGTAGAAATCAGATTCTAGTTTCGTTCCGATAGAGCAACCCTTGCCGTGGAGACCTGCTCGTTTCTATGGACAGTCTAAAAGAAGTCTTCTCATTTTCACGCGCCGAGACTATTGCACTTTGTCTCTTGTTGGCCATCTGCCTCATCGGCGGTGGGGCGCTGATCTACGAACACTCACGCCAATCTCTCCCTCCTCAATTGATCTTTGAGTCAATTTCCGCTGAGCCAAACTCGCCGCAAAAGGACGTCGATGTGGCAAAGGTGACGTCGTCGTCGGCGCAGGCGGCAAATCTGCATTCTCGACCGACAGCTTTCACAGATTCGCGGAATTTGCGCCTGAACCTCAATACCGCCCCCGGCGACAGCCTGGCGATGCTGCCCTTCGTGGGCGAGACGTTGAGCGCCCGCATCATTGATTATCGGGAAAAGAACGGTGGCTACGACTCGGTCGGCCAATTAGTCGAGATTTACGGCATTGGCCCCAAAAGCCTGGAAAAGCTCCGTCCCTACTTATTCTGCGAATAGCCGCGATAATTCGCCTCCACTCCAGACGATATTTCGGTTGAATTGCCCGCCGGCATAAAGTAAATTGCCCCATTAGTTTGATTAACGTGGAAGGAATTAGTTGATGATTGTTGAACAACAGACAATCCGGCAGGCGGCCAGCGGATCTGGGATTGGTCTGCATACCGGATGTCAGGCGACGATTACCTTTAAACCGGCCGAGGTCGGCACCGGCGTACGTTTCGTCCGGATTGACCTCAAAGATAGCCCCGAGGTTCCCGCCGATATCGATCACGTCGTCGGCCTTGAACGCGGTACCACCCTCCAGAAGGGCGAGGCCCGCGTCCATACGGTCGAGCATGTCCTTGCCGCCGTAGCCGGATTGCAGATCGACAACCTCATCATCGAACTCGATAACATCGAACCGCCGGTGTTTGACGGCTCCGCGCGGCCATTCGTCGATATTTTGCTTCAGGGCGGAATCGTCTCACAAGCACAGCCCAAGAACTTCTTTGAGATCGACACTCATGTCAGCTATTCCGAGAAGGATCGCGGCGTTGATATCGTCGTGGTTCCCAGCGATCAGTTTCGCATTACCTATATGGTCGACTACAAGAACCCCGCTCTCGGGACGCAATACACTTCGCTGGTTAGTCTTGAGGAAGAGTTTGTTGAGGAATTCGCCCCTGCCCGGACGTTCTGCTTCCTTTCCGAAGTCGAACAGCTCAAAGAACGCGGCATCATCAAGGGCGGCGGCCTCGACTCCGCGATTGTGATTTGCGACCGCGACTTGGACGAAGCCGAGCTTACGCGACTCAAGAGCGTGTTTGCCCTCACCGGCAATGTATTTCTTGGCAGCAACGGAATTCTCAACGATCGCCCATTGCGATTTTACAATGAACCGGTGCGGCACAAAGCTGTCGATCTGATAGGAGACTTGTTCCTGATCGGAGCTCCCATCAAAGGCCACATTCTGGCCGCCCGCTCCGGACATGCCGCCAATGTCGCATTGGCGAAGAAACTGCGTTCCATTTTCCAGAAGAAACAGATCAAACAGAAGTACGCGGGCAAAGCCATCGGCGGCGACTATGTCCTCGACATCAACGCCATCCAGAAAATCATGCCGCATCGGTATCCATTCCTGCTGATCGATCGCATACTCGATATCGTACCAAATGAATCGGTCACCGCTTTAAAAAATGTCACGATCAACGAGCCGTTCTTCCAGGGTCATTTCCCGGGACACCCAATCATGCCCGGCGTCCTGATTGTGGAGGCCATGGCGCAGGCCGGTGGGTTCCTGTTGCTCAACACGGTTGAAAACGCAGATTCCAAGGTCGCCTATTTCATGGGAATCGACGGCGTCCGTTTCCGCAAACCGGTATTGCCGGGTGACCAGTTGCGCTTTGAGTTAAAAATGGTATCGTTCCGCAGGTCGACATGCAAGATGACGGGATTGGCTTATGTCGGCGAGCAATTAGTCTGTGAAGCAGAAATGATGGCAGCGGTGGTAGATCGGTGAGTGATTCTCTAATACACACAACCGCGGTAATTGGTGCACGCGCCCAGTTGGGCCACAATATTGTCGTTGGTCCGTTTGCCGTGATCGTAGGTACAGTGGGTGCAGCGTTCACCGTAACGGCACTTGTTGCGCTGGTTGCGCTGCACCCTTGG
>CAUJJY010000156.1 GCA_963205155.1 Candidatus Zixiibacteriota bacterium
TGTCAACGTGATCCGGTAGCCCACCCGAAGCGGAGCGCAGGGTGGGACCTATTCCGTGCGCTGCAGACGTCCTCGTCTGCCCGCTTTCTTCATCCCTGCCACTTGAAATCTCCGCCAATCTCAGTGGCTCCGCGCTTTACACCAAGCCAATCGCTGACGCTGGAACACTAAGTATACACTTGGCATCTGAACACCAACCTGCTGCAGTTCCATTATTCCCCATTGACAACATCGCCTCTTTGTGCTATGTTATCTGACACAGAAATCGCCCAATAAGGAGATTGCCATGCTCCAATTCTCTGCCAGCAGGATACCAACTCTGCTTGCTTCTTTCATTTTGACTATCGCACTTTCAGCCGCTTCGCCCGCCGCAACAATAACCGTTCCCACCGACCAACCCACGATTCAGTCCGGCATAAATGCCGCCGCACCCGGTGACACTGTTCTCGTTGTCGCCGGAACCTATTCTGGCGCCGGCAACCGCGACATCGATTTCATCGGCAAAAATATCGTCGTCCGCTCCGCCTCCGGTCCGCTGTACACAACAATCGACTGCGGCGGCAGCGCGTCCGAAGTTCACATCGGTTTCTACATTCACACACTTGAAGACTCAACCTGCGTGCTCGACGGGTTCACTGTGGTCAATGCCTACACCGCCGTCGACTACGAAGACGGCGTCATCATCTGCAGCGGCGCATCTCCGACCATTCGCAATTGCATTGTGACCCAGTCCCACGGCAACGGCTTTCGTGTGCGTTCCAATGCTTATCCGCATCTCGTCGACTGCCGATCCTATAACAACAGCCACCATGGTTTCAATATTGGATCCGACTTCTGGCCCCTGGCCGGCGGTCTACTTTCCGGCTGTCTGTCCTACAAGAATGGCTACAATGGCTTCACTGTGCATGCCCTCGACTCTTGCCGAATCGTCAATTGCACCGCCGTCTCAAATCAACATCACGGCATCGAACTATTCGGCGATCTTCCCAAAGACGATCGCACATTCGGTCCCCCTACAGACATCGTTAACTCACTTGCCGCCTATAACCACTTTGGCGGAATTGTTCGCAGCAACTACTTCCAGAGCTACACCGTCTACTACTGCGACTCCTATGGAAACGGCTGGAACTTCGCTATCACCGACTCGTTCCTGACAGCGCCTTACGGCAACTTTTCCGCCGATCCCTTGTTCTGCGACACTTCATCGTTAATGGGTTTTCACCTTCAGTCGAGTTCTCCGTGCTTGCCGGAAAACAACGCCAGCGGCTTACTTATCGGCGCCTTTGGAGCAGAGTGCCTCTCCGATTGCGGCGATGTCGACGACAGCGGCGGAGTGACAATCTCTGATGCTGTCTTTCTGATCAATTACATTTTTGCCGGAGGTCCGGCCCCAAATCCAATCAACACCGGTGATGTCGACTGCAGCGGAAGTATCACTATTTCGGATGCGGTTTACCTGATCGCATACATTTTTTCCGGCGGACCCGCTCCCTGCGCGGGCTGTCCGCTTGATTTTTAGTCATTGGAATTGCCTCGTCTGTAATACTCTCATTTCGCGGACTCATGGATTCCGCTCGGGAAACCAGCGAGTTTCTCTGTTCGAGTGCAACCAGGGCATTAATTGTCCCAATTGTGAGAATTATTTTCTCCGATGCAGTCTGAATATCGTATGATAGTTTGATAGGCAGAACAATCCAGACTTCGCCATTTGCTAAAAGAGACTAAGCATCAGTGGAAGGTTTAACTTCACGGCTAAGCCTATCTGCGTTTCTTGTCCCGCTACGGAGTCAGCAATCTTATTTCTAAATAACATGGAGGATAATCTTATGACCCAACCGAGATCGCGAAATCAACACTTCCTGCTCACTGCACTTCTGCTGATATTCTCGGCAGCGTTGTGCTACGGTGAGGTCAGCCCGCGCGAGGCGCTGCGCCAGTCCTACTTGCTGCAGGATGGTATGAATCTCCCAACCGGACTTCCCTATCAACAGCGGCTCATACTTGCCTCTCATATGGCAGCCGGCATTGCCGATGCCGACGAGCTTCAGTCTGAAATGCAGAATCTGCTTCGTGGCGCCGAACCAACCGCCTGGTTGATCACTTCCGACACCGCCTATTCATGGTCCATCGACCAATGGGTGCCCGACTCGCGCAACACCTACAGTTATGGCAGCGGCAAACAGACCGTTTGGCTTTCCGAAGTCTGGGACACTGATTCGGTCAAATGGCTGAACGCGATGAAAATCTCATCCACCTACTCCAGTGGTCGCTTGGCTACATCGACCATTCAAATGTGGCAGTCCGGCGCATGGACCAATATGAGCCGCATTTCCTATACCTACGAC
The DNA here is from genome assembly GCA_963205155.1 of Candidatus Zixiibacteriota bacterium. Lineage (GTDB taxonomy): Bacteria > Zixibacteria > MSB-5A5 > CAIYYT01 > CAIYYT01 > JADJGC01. The sequence continues at coordinate 2,346 of CAUJJY010000156.1, forward strand.
GGCTTGGGCCGGATAGACGTGATGACCAGCCAACTCTGGATCGCCACTGAATATTTTGATGACATGCGTACGACGTTCACCTATGGCACTGGCAATCGCATCGAGACCGCCGTCACTGAACGCTACATTGGTGCCTGGGAGAATTATCGCAAAGAGGTCTATTCCTACGACGGTAACAGCAACTTGACCGAAATGCTCACGCAGAACTGGAGCGGCGCCGCCTGGGTCGATCTCCTCCGGACCACCAGTACCTATAACGGGCTGAATCAGGAAACGGAGAGTGTATACCAACTCTGGAGTGGCAGCGCGTGGACGAATCAGAGTCGCAATGAATACACTTACAACGGTAGCGGTGAATTGACCATCGATCGCTATTCGACCTGGGTTGGCAGCGCTTGGTCCCCAAGTGATGTCGATACACTGAAGTATTCATCGGGCAAGAACATCGAAACCGTCACCTACAATATTGGCACCGGATTTTTACAGAGATCCAACTATACCTACGACGGCAACGATAACCTGATACTTGAACTGGGAACAACCAAGACACCGTTTACCGAATGGGAGAACAGCGATCGCACTGTTTTCGTCTACGAGTCGATCCTGGCAGTTAAGGTCGACGACACGCCGCTTCCCGGCGACTTTGCCTTGCTGCAAAACCACCCGAATCCGTTCAATCCCACAACGACAATTCGCTACAGCCTCGCGCGACCGCAACTGGTACATATCGAGGTTTATAATATCCTCGGGCAATTAGTCTCAACTCTCGAAAACTCCGAGCAAGGTGCCGGAGTCTATGAGACGACTTGGAATGGCAAAAATGCCAACGGACAGGAAGTCGCCAGCGGCGTCTACTTCTATCGCCTGAAAGCTGGCGATTTTGTCCAGACCCGCAAAATGGTACTGTCGCGCTAAGCAGCGCACTCGCAAATCAAAAAGCCGGTGACAATAGTCGCCGGCTTTTCTCTTGGCTGAACTCGCGCGAGCTATTTTCGCGGCAGAATTATCAGCGTATCCTCAATCGCATAACCCTCAACCGCAGGTGTGTCGGGTGGAAATACTAACCGCAGTTCCTTCCCCGGCTCCAGTACAACATCCTTGACATTCTTCGAAGTGTAATTGACCGAAGTCTCTCCCTCGCCACCGGCGCCTCCGCGCGAACGAATTCGATATGATCTCTGAAACGTAATCTTGCACTCGGTTGGTTCGCTCAATGCCTTCATCGCACCTGGCATCGAGATTAACACGAGATACTGCATTTCGGAAGCATCCGCGCCATCGCCTGTCTCATCAACCCCCGATTGGAATTCCATCGCCTCGGCAAGGAACTTCCGGCCCGCGCTCCCGCTCGATACCTTAACACCGTTCTTCAAGTAGGTCGATTTCAAGACCACCGCCGACTGACCGCAATCAGCACAATCCTGCGGAAGTTCTGTCCTCAATTCAACCTTTAAGTAGATCTGCCTGCCGTCTGGCAACTTATGCGAACAGACCAATTCTTCCTGTCCCAACGGCAGTGCTTTCTCGATCGATGTTCGCTCCGCTCGACCCGCCTGATCTTTGTCCGCATAGTTGAGTGCACGTGTCGCACCCGCCAACCACGATCCGGCATTATTGATCGACAGAAGCAGATTAAACACCAACTCAAACTGCAAGTCGCTCGACTGGTAGCGCGATGTCTCGGCCGTAATTCCGCAGGAACTGCCCGCAATATAATACACGCCGCCGTAATTCTTCTCCTGTGTGATGTCAAACCACAACGAACCTTCGCACACCGGATTGGCCGCACCTTTTTCACCCGAAACCACCACATGCAAGTACCGCGGCTTCGGCGCTGCGCTTGCCACCGTGATCATACACAACAGCCACACGATAAACGCCAGGTTGCGTATCATAGAACTTCCTCCTTATTGTCTTTCTTCATTTCATCCGCGTCAACTCTGGTTGCCTGCACCGCCGGTACCCGTACAATCTCAACGCTCCGCACCACAATTGGTGTATCAGGCACGCCAACACTTGTCTCCCCTGGCGCACGCAACGCCATCAACCAGCCACCAATAGCAACGAGCGCAATTGCAGCCGCCACCGGAAACGGCACTGAAAGTCGGCTTCTCCACCACTTCGGTTTGATCGGTGTAGATTGCCATCCCTCAGGAACGATCACATCCGGCAGCGATCGCAGTATTCTTCGTTGCTCTATCAGGTTAGCATCAAATTCCCGACAGGCGCGACAATCGGCAAGATGGTTGTCAAGTTCCTGTTTCTGCGCGTTCGGCAACTCTTCGTCGAGTCGACTCGACAGCAGTCGCTCGAAGTATTCACAGTCTTTCGTGTTCATCGCTTTCCAATCTCCTGCATCTTTTTTCTCGCCCGGAATAGGCGGACGCGCACGGTTTCTTCGGTGACACCCAAGAGCAGCGCAATCTCACCAATCGAATAACCTTGTTGCTCCCTCAAAAGAATCAAGTCTCTTTCCTCGAGAGACAACCTGTTCAGTACCTGCTCGATGAAACGGCTGGTCTCCTGATCGACGACCCTCGCGATTGCCGGAAGCCGCTCGACCAGATTCTCTTTCAGTCTCTCGTGCTTGACGACATTGAAACAGAGATTGCGTGCGCAAATGAACAGCCAGTCGGCCAGCGAAGTCTTAACCGTCAGTGTGCCCCGCTGATTGATCAGCCGCAGGAACGTCTCCTGCACGATGTCCTGCGCTCGCGCATGGTTGCCGGTAACATAAGAACAGTACTTCATCAATGCCGCCCGATGCCGCTGATGAATCCGCTCGAGAGCAGCATCACTACCACCGACATACTCCAGCCAATCTGTTTGGTCGAGACTATTCATCTTCCTATCTAAAGACAGTTATGCTCGAATAATGTTACAGAAAGAATAGTGATGAACATAAACAAGAGAGCCGGAAGCCCCAATGACTTCCGGCATTCAATATCTGAAGATACGCCCTATTACCGCGCTTCAGCAGTCAGCACCGCCTTGCCGCGCACCAACTCCATATATCCCTGGCGGGCATAGTCGATCGACTCGCCCAGAATACGCGACGCTTCCTGCGGCGCATGGAATCCCATCGAATTCTCGGCAGCGACAAAGTCAAGACGCCACTGCGCCTTGCGATGGAAGTCCCGCGGCTTGACTAAAGACAGGCTGTCGGCGCCGTTAATCTTGGCGACCTCGATCGCTTTGATTAAGTCGATCACGGCCTCTTCGGCGCGGATCATCAAGTCCGATGTCTTGTCCTGGATCCGTTGCGCCCTCGCGAGAATTTCGTCCTCCGGTGAGCGATGACAATTCTGGCAGGCGCGGGCGATGTTAAGCAGCGGCGAACGAATATGATGATCGCTGATCTTGACCGCACCATCGCGGTGATATGGCATGTGACAATCAGCACAGGCAACTCCGGAGCGGGCGTGAATCCCCTGATTCCACATTTCGAATTCAGGATGTTGCGCCTTAAGCACCGGCGCGCCGCTCGTAGCGTGCGTCCAATCCTTGTGTCCGACCGAGTCGTAGTAGACTTCGATCTGCTCCATGTTGATTCCATCATGCCACGGATAGGTCAGTAACTTGCCGGAGCCCTTGAAATAGTATTCCACATGGCATTGCCCGCACACGAATGACCGCATCTCCTGCCGCGAAGCGTCAACATTCGGATTGTACGGCTTGCTGCGGTCGCCCTTTTGCCAGCGCTCGATACTCGGTAAATGTGGCAACGACTGCCCGCTCTCTGCCAGACGCTGAATCCCGTTGAGGAATCCCGGCCGCGTCACTCGCAACGCCATCGACTGCGGCGCGTGACAATCTTGACAAGTCACCGGATGTTCCACCAGTGGGCGAGCATCCTTGTAGTCCATGGCGCAGACGATTTCGAATCCCTTCATGATTTGGCCAAGTGAATCGCTGTCCGGAACACCGGCTTCTTTACCCTTGGCGCGATATGCCGGAATGATCGCCGAATGACAATGCAAGCATGCGCCCGGCTGTTTGAAATCCTTGACGCGTTCCGTCATGTCCTGATCCGAGAGCATATAGGCATGCCCGCGTTCCTCGCGATAGTCAACACCGAACGCATAGCCCTTGAACAGCTCCCGCCAGCGCGGGTCGGCATCAAGTTTCTGAAACGCATCACTACCGCCGTGCTTGGTTCGGACTGTATCGACTGTGCGCAAATACGAATCATACTGCCGCGGAAAATTCTTTCCCCATTCCGCCGGATTGATGACC
>CAUJJY010000157.1 GCA_963205155.1 Candidatus Zixiibacteriota bacterium
AGCCCTTTGAGCACCTGTACAACTATCTCCAGTCGCTTGCGCGTCGGCCAGTCGGAGTTCTGCAGAATATCCTTGAAATTCGTCCCCTCGACGAACTGCATGGCGAAGAACAACCGTCCGTTATCCTCGCCCCGGTCAATGACATGAACGATGTTGGGGTGTGACATCTTGGCCAGTGTGGTAGCTTCGCGCTCGAACCTTCGCACCAAATCGTGATCCGCCGAAATCTTCTTCTTGAGTACTTTGATTGCGATCAACCGATTCAGCGACCGTTGTCGCGCGAGAAAAATCTCCGCCAGTCCGCCTTCACCGATTTTGCGGATAATCTCATACTCGCCGATTCGCGGCGCCGCTGGTTTGGTACCTGGTGCTATGGCCATATTTTCCTTGTCTGATCAGGAGGCCGGATCTGGCTCCCCTGTTCAGTTTCGGAATGATTTGGATGAATCTTGAGTGGTGATTTTGTCTAACTACTTGACAATTGCCATCTTGCGCAGAATTGAACCACCGGAGTGGGTTAGCCGGTAAAAGTACAGCCCTGATGGTTCACTTTCTGCACTCCATACCAGCCGATGTTGCCCCGCCGCGACCTTTTCATCAATCGGTGTCTCAAGCCGTCGACCAAGAATATCGAAAATCTCAAGCGTTACACGTCCATCCTTCGGAATTGAGTAGACAATTGTCGTCGACGGATTGAAGGGATTGGGATAATTCTGTTCTAAAGTGAAGTCGGTTGGAACTGCGTTGTCATCGGATTCGACATCCGTTTTCTGTTGGATCCAAATGAAGCCCTTTTGAAAATCTGGTAGTATCCGATTGCCAAGTGCATCGGATGCCTCGATTTCATCTGTGAGCCAGTGTCCAGCATCGTAAAAGCGATTGTAGAAAGTGTCAACGACAACTGAAATATCGCTGGAATTTGGAGCGACTCGATAGTAAATCCTGAAAATCTCGTCATCATATGCATAAAACGTCGGCACCGAACCGCTTATTGGCGGCAACACCTGTACAAAACCACGACGGTTGCTGTTGCTTAACTGGGAGTAAACATTGAATAGACTCGGCGGCACCAGACTTGAGAAAACCACTGAATCAATGGTTATGCTCGTGCTCTCGAGTTTAATTGGAACTCGAAGTCCTGCCAGCGGAATATTCGCTGAACACAGAATGCGAATATAGCCTTGTTCGCCAATCGAAGTGTAGGAATCTTCTACCAGAACGCTGACATTTTGTCCATGGAGAGTGGTGGAGAATAGTAGGTAGATAGCGAGAAGTTTTAAGGCTATGGTAAATAACCGCAAAGGTACACCTCTTCAAAGCTGATTCAACGAAGACCTATATGTTAAACGTACAGCGGTCAAAGCAGTTCCACCCACTTTGCGGACTTGTCTAAGCGACTTCCGCCGCTATATTGCACTTATGACCACTAAATCTGGCCGTTCGAAACATAAAAGTGTTGCCGCCGAACCTGTACTGCAAATACCTCCAGCCCGGTCAATTCTCGTCGCTCTTTCCGGCGGTCCCGATTCGACGTTATTGCTACACCTACTCCACAAAGAAGCCAAAACCCGTAAATTTAAGGTCTTATCCGCTCACGTTAACTACCGATTGCGCGGAACAGATTCCGACGCCGACGAGGCCTTCTGCCGCGACATCTGCAAGAAACTGGGAGTCAGACTTTTCGTAAAAAAGCTCAACCCGGGTGTTTTGGCGAAATCCAATCTTCAGGAAAACGCCCGCCGGATTCGCTATGACTTCTTCGATAACCTCTGCGAAAAGCACGATATCGATTTCATTGCCACCGGACACAACCGCGACGACAATGTCGAAACCGTCGTGATGAATCTCGGCCGTGGAGCAGGTACATTTGGTCTTGGCGGAATCAGCCCGCGCGAAGGAAACCTTATCCGCCCGCTGTTGGACTTCAGTCGCACCGAAATCGAGCAGTATCTTAATTCTCACAAAATCGAGTTTCGAACCGACCGTACCAATCTCGAAACAAATTATCTGCGAAATCGCGTACGCCTGCAACTTCTGCCGCAAATGGTGAGTCTATTTGGTGAAGCGCTGCCGGGCAATATTCACCGCGCAGCTAAGCTGCTTTCAGAGCAAGAAAGCGCCTTGCGGCAAATTGCCGATGAACTAATATCGACCGACGCGCGCACTACCGCCGGCGGGAAAATTGTTCTTGATTTGGATAAATTCCACCTCTATTATCCAATGTTACAACGACTTGTAATTGCTCTTTGTTATGAACGATTGAGTGGCTCTTTGAAAGATTTCGATTTCCGCACCAGCGAGCGCGTTCTTATGGTGGCTGACGGAGAGGTCGATCTGGCTGACCTTAAGGCAGGAATCTTTGCCGAACGTTGTGATCGAGTGATGTATATCTATCGCCGATTGCCGGCAACTCGGCCTGTCGCGATCTATCGCACCGGCAAATCAAGAGTCGCCGCTTTCTGGGCAGAGTTTTCATTCGCCCGGAAACCGCGGACTTCGGTCAGTAGTGACGACTTGCGCAGCGGTCATAATCTGCGCGTCTATTTCGATGCCGCTAAATTGCGCGGTCAATTAACGGTTCGTTCAGTTCGCGAGGGCGACAGATTCAGCCCACTCGGGATGTCGGGACATCGCAAACTCTCCGACCTTTTGATCGACGCCAAAGTCGATCGTCCGTTGCGCGATGAGATTCCGATTGTGCTGTGTGACCACAAAATCGTCTGGGTCGTCGGCTTGGCGATTTGCGAAGATTATAAAGTTACCGATACTACTAAAACAGTGGTCCAGTTGGAGGTAAAACCTTATCGAGGCAATTGATATCGCTCACAAGCATCGTATTATCATAACTCCGGAACAACTTGAGTTGCGGATTCGTGAACTCGCAGACTTGATTCGCAACGACTATCGCGACAAGAATCCGGTGCTTATCGGCACTCTCAAGGGTAGTTTTGTCTTTTTGGCGGAACTGGCTTTAAAGTTGGATTTCGATCTGCAAATCGAGTTCATTTCGGCGAGGTCCTATGGCAATTCCGACATCTCTTCCGGAACAGTTGACCTTTACAAAAACCTCTCGATCGACATCCGTGACCGCCACGTTTTGGTGGTCGAGGACATTGTTGACTCGGGGTTTACCCTGCGTATCTTGCTTGAGGATTTTGAGTTAGCGAAACCGCGCTCTGTTCACGTAATTACATTGTTGAACAAGCCGGCGAATCGCAAAGTGGAAGTGCCGATAAAGTACATTGGATTCGACATAGTTAACGATTTTGTCGTCGGTTTCGGTCTCGATTATTCCGAGAAGTATCGGAACCTCCCTTATATTGCGGTGTTAAATCGTGATGAAGTGAGTTCGTAAATTTAAGCTGGAGAATATACTTGAACGAGAATTTGTTTAGACAACCAAATCAACCGCCCCAACGACCGCGTCGCGGGGATGAACCGCCCAAGAAAGAGGACAATAGCTGGAAGAAGAATTCCAAGAGCATTCTGTTCTGGGCAATCTTCCTGATGATAATTTTCGTCGCTGTTCGCTTCCTTTCTTCACCTCAAGCCGACCGTGCCGAGATCACCTACAGCGAGATGTTGGCACAACTTGGCTCTGACAATATCTCGGAAGTGACCTTTGTCGAACGCGAAGTCCGTGGCAAATTCAAGGCTAAATACCTTCCCGAGAGCGCCAAGGGGCGTACCGAAGGCGTCACCAACTTCTTAGTACGCATTCCCTTTGCTGATACCGACCTGGTAAACAAGTTCAGCGAAGCCGGGGTCAAAATCAGCGCCGAGAAGTCCGATGACGGCTGGATCGGTTACTTGATTACCCTCGCCCCATTCTTGCTCATAATCCTGCTTTGGGTCTTTATCATGCGCCAAATGCAGGGCGGCGGTGGACCCAAGAGCCTCTTCTCATTTGGCAAGTCGCGCGCAAAACTGATGTCCGAAGACCGCCCCAAGGTGACCTTCAATGACGTCGCTGGTGCGGATGAGGCAAAAGAAGAGCTCGCAGAGATCATCGAATTCCTCAAAGAGCCGGGCAAATTCCAGAAGCACGGCGGTAAGATTCCCAAGGGCGCATTGCTCGTAGGTCCTCCCGGAACCGGAAAAACACTCCTTGCCCGCGCCGTTGCCGGCGAAGCCGGTGTGCCGTTTTTCTCAATGTCCGGGACCGATTTCGTTGAGATGTTCGTCGGTGTCGGTGCCTCGCGCGTCCGCGACCTCTTTGACCAGGGCAAAAAGAACGCGCCATGCATCATCTTCATCGACGAAATCGACGCCGTTGGCCGCCTGCGCGGCGCCGGTCTTGGCGGCGGACATGACGAACGCGAACAGACGCTTAACCAATTACTGGTAGAAATGGACGGATTTGAATCCAACGATGGCGTAATCCTCGTTGCTGCGACTAACCGTCCCGATGTCCTCGACCCGGCGCTATTGCGCCCCGGTCGCTTCGATCGGCAAATCATCGTCAATCTTCCCGACGTTAAAGGACGTGAAGGCATCCTTCAGGTTCACACAAAGAAGATAAACATCGCAGAAGATGTCGAGCTCAAATTGATCGCCCGCGGTACTCCCGGAATGTCGGGTGCCGATCTCGCAAATGTCGTCAATGAAGCCGCACTGCTTGCGGCACGCCGCAATGGCGATAAGGTCACTATGCGCGACTTCGAACAAGCCAAAGACAAAGTCATGATGGGTGCCGAGCGCCGTTCGCTGGTTATCTCGGAAGAAGAAAAGCGCACTACAGCTTACCATGAAGCCGGACATGCTCTCGTCGGCAAACTGATTCCCAAGGCCGATCCGGTATACAAGGTCACGATTATCCCGCGCGGATTGGCGCTTGGTGTGACGAGCTTTCTTCCCACGGAAGAAAAACACACTTACTCCAAGGAATACCTGGAAACGAAGCTAATCTACCTATTGGGCGTACGCGCTGCCGAAAAAATGGTCTTCGACCAGTTAACGACCGGAGCCGGCAATGATATCGAACGCGCCACCGATCTTGCCCGCAAGATGGTTTGTTCTTGGGGAATGACCGATGCGCTTGGACCGTTGACCTTCGGCAAGTCGCGTGAAGAGATCTTTATCGGACGCGAAATTGCCCAGCACCGCGACTACTCGGAAAAAACGTCACAGGCCATCGACGACGAAATTCGCCGTATAGTCGAACGCGCTTATAACATGGCAGAAGAAATTCTCCAGGGTAATCTTGACA
>CAUJJY010000158.1 GCA_963205155.1 Candidatus Zixiibacteriota bacterium
CTCGTCCTGATCTTCGACAGTGCTGGAGAGGTCGAAGTCCTCATCGGACATTTCCTCGAACTCATCCTTGGCGAGATCGGCATCATAGAGGAGGTTGCAGGTTATTCGGAAATTGTAAGCGGTGACGGAGCCGACTTCTTCAGCGACCGCCTTGCTCAACTTAACGTTGTCAAAGAAATCAGATTTCATCAGACCGATAATGAAAGACCCGATCGCGCTAAGGCTATGCGAGTAGCCGTCGATGGTCGCAGTGCCGACTGCCAGATTGACCGGCGGAGTCTGCGCCTGGGCGTTTGCCGGCTGGCCGGGAGGAGCTCCACCGGCGGGCTTGATGGGCGCGCCAGGTTGATTGGAAGCCGGGGCTCCAAGACTGGGCGGCGTTTCGACGAACCCGGTCATCCAGAGGAATTCCGGCATGCGCGAATTCAAGTCTTCCATAACGTTGATATAGAAGTCGCGGCGCTGGTCGAGCTTTTCGATCGCTTCCACACGCGCGAGGATCTTCTCTTTCACTTCAGTCAGAGCATCGATGATCGCGATGTCTTTCTTGTAGCGGCCTTCTTCAATGCGGGCTTTGGCAATGAGTTTCTGCATCCGCCCGATCTGATGGTTCTGGTAGAATGTGATGCTACCCAGCGCTATCACTAAAGCGGCGGCAGCAACACCAACGTAGAGGAACTTCTTGTCGAAGTTGAGGACGTTCCCTCGTCTCCGGTACTCTTTGGGGAGTAGATTAATTTCCAACATATTGGCTATACCTTCCTTGCTGCCAGTCCAATCGGCACCGCCAGAAGAGGCGCAATTCGCTCCGGCTGGACGTTGGTGAAAAGGTCCGGATCATATTCGATGTTGCGCAGCGGGTTGGCGATCTCAATCGGAATGTTCAGTTTCGATTGAAGGAATTCCGGCAGATGCGGCATCAATGCGCCGCCACCGGAAAGCACCACCCAGTCAATCTTGTCAACTTTCGCCAGCGACCGGAAGTACGAGAAGGCGACTTCGAGACCGGAAATCAGTTCTTCCGCAGAGGTCACGATGGTCGCTTTCAGCATATCCTGATCGATGGAGGCTTCCATCTCGCCCTTGATTGCTTTCATCGTCAATTCCTGGTTCAGACGGAATTCCTTCTGAATGGTATCGAAGATGTTTCGGCCGCCGGCGGCGACGTCACGGGTCGAGTGGTAGATGCCATCCTTGATGAACACGACGTTGGTGTTGTCGTAGCCGATGTTCACCAGCGCAGTGACGCGTTCGGGATGGATATCGTAGTTGATTTCATAGGCATTGAGCACGGCGAAGGCGTCGGTGTCGACGATGACGGGACGCAGATTCGCATCAGTGAGCAGATCGAGGTACTGCTTGAGGAAGTCGTTACGCGCTGCGACCAGCAAGACATCCATCTTGTTGTTGACATCGTCGACGCTAAGGACGTGGTAGTCCATGGTGACGTCGTCGAGATCATAAGGAGCGCGTTGTTCAGCTTCGAAGAGAATGGCCTGCTCCGCTTCGGGGCCGGTTTTCTTGTCGAGGGTGAACTTGTCCGTGATGACGCCATGACCGGAAACCGAAACGACAACATCTTTCGTTCGCGGGTCGACCATGTCGATGACGGATTGGATGTTGAAAATTACAGTATCGCGGTCCTTGATTTCGTCTGAGACAATTGCCTCAGGCGGGAGATCACGCGATTCCAGCGCCAGAAGCGCGTAGGTGCCGTTGCGGCGTTCGAGCTTGACGCATTTAATCGAGGAGGCGCCAATATCGAGGCCGACGGTCGTCTTGCTACCTTGTCCAAACAGCATATCGTACCTTATCTGTTAAAATGAGCTATATTTCCTGTCATCGGAGACTATGGCGTCTCCGCAATACAGAAGATTGTTAAGTCCTTTAACTCTGTTTTATTATCGTCGGGGCAGAGGGAAAAAATTAGCGCAGGCTGATAAATTCTTTCACAGCCGGGGGGCGACTGCCCCGCGTTGGCGGGACAGTCGTTACGGATGCGAAGCAAAGGATTAGTTGTAGCTTAACAGCTTGGCGCGGCCCGAGCCGGCGACCAAAGACACTGAAAATGAACGAGTTTGGCCGGAAGCGTAGCCGCTGCAGACGACATCGCCGCTCTGGGAAGCCGTACCGTCCGGATTGAAGATCACCGTTGAATTGGTGAAACTCGAACCAATATAATTCACATTAGAAGTAAGTGAATCACGGCGGACGACGGAGTCGCCTGTTTCATAAGTACCCAGTTCGGGGTTGAGCAGGTCAACGAAGGTGATCATAGTTTTGGCATCGGCGTCAAAAAATACACCAAGGGGGCGTTGCTGGCCAACAGCGGCGGCGCGGGCGTAGCGCATCGTGCTGACGATTTCGCGGCCGGTGTTGTCGAATTTCATTTTCTTGATTGCCCCGCCGAAATTGGGAACGGCCAGTGCCGAGAGCAGACCGACAATGACGACGACAATCATCATTTCCATCATCGACACGCCGCGTTCGGAAGTATGTTTCAGTACCATATTAGTTCTCCATCTATGATTTAACTGACGCTATGCTATGCAACGATGTTGCCAAATGAACGGTGGTTTTGAAACGATTGCGGATGATGAGGTTGCGGAGGCGATTGATAGCACAGCGGGTATTGCAGAGTGCGAAAAGTATTAATTGGAGGCGTTAGAGTATGGGGGGGAGACCATAGGGGGAATTGCAATAGGAATTGGCGGGTCTCCGAGAAAGTGGGTTCTTGCAGCGGAGATATATTCGGTAAGGAGACCCACCCGACGGACTGGCGAAGGTCGTGTCAAGATGGTATCATGCGAGATGAAAACGCTTGGTATCGGTAAGGAGTAACCTCATGAAACAGAACATCTACGACAATTCCGATTTTTTTGCAGGATACAAAGAACTTCGAGATAACAAGCTAGGGTTAAACGAAGTGATCGAGGAGCCGGCCATTCGCGCATTGTTGCCGGCACTTCACGACAAGTCGATCCTTGATCTGGGCTGTGGATTCGGGACCTTTGAGGAGTTTGCACTTGAGCAGGGAGCGGCAAATATTCTGGCCATCGACATCTCGGAAAAGATGCTGGCGCTGGCGCGCGAAAGGATTCGCGACACACGTGTCAGCTTTGTCCGTCAAGCACTTGAGGATTTTGTGCCTGCGCGGCATGAGTTCGACCTAGCTATCTCTTCGCTCTGTCTGCATTACATCGACGACGTTGGCGCGCTCTTCGCACGGATAGCGAGTTCACTGAAGCCACACGGTCAGTTTGTCTTTTCGATTGAACATCCGATGTGTACTTCCCTGTTGGATGGTTGGGCAAAAGATCATGCAGAGAATAAGCGGCATTGGCCGGTTGATCGTTACTTCGAGGAAGGTGTGCGTATCTCCCATTGGTTTGTTGATGGCGTAATCAAGTATCATCGCACTATTGACACGTACGTGCGGCTGTTGGCGAATACTGGATTTCAGATAACGGCACTGGTGGAACCGCGGCCGGAGGAGCGTCAGTTAGCGGAGCGTCCG
>CAUJJY010000159.1 GCA_963205155.1 Candidatus Zixiibacteriota bacterium
CAGGGCATCGGGAGTATGTGCATAGTCGATCAATCCCGTAAAGGGCTGGCCAATAGAGACCTTTTGTGCGCGCCCATGAACATGACTGCGCGAACTCAACCCCTTGGCGATCAAAGACGGCTCTATTCCGCTGGCAACCGCGCAAGCAGCCGCACACAGGGCGTTTTCGATATTGAATCGGCCGAGAAGCTGCAAGTGCACATGCTCGTTGCCAAGCGGCGTGATTAACGTGAAGCTCGAACCATCGGTCGACATCACCAGATCTTCCAACCGCACATCGGCGCTGGGGTCGCTGGTGGAAAACGTCAGGTGCGAAGACCGGACGCGCCGCATCACGTAGTTGAAACTTGGATCATCGAGATTGAGCACCGCCCACTTGTCTTTGCCCTCAACGAGATCAAGAATGTGAGCTTTGGCGTTACGATAGCTTTCAAGTGTCTTATGGTAATCGAAATGGTCTTGCGTGATATTGCTGATCGCAACCACTTGAAACGCCAGTTCTTCGACACGGTACATTGCCAAAGCGTGCGAGGAGACCTCGGCCGCAACATAACGGACACCCTCATTGACCATGATAGTCAACAGGCGTTCCAGTTCCAGCGGACCGGGCGTGGTATTGAGCGCCTCAAATGAGTGCTTGGCTGTGTAATATCCCAGCGTGCCGATCACTCCGACGGGGCTGTTGCGTTGTTCAAAGATTGATTTCAGCAGCCAGGTAATCGTGGTTTTGCCGTTCGTGCCGGTGACTCCGATCAACTTCAGTTTGCGACTCGGGTGATCGTAGTAGCGTGCCGCAATTCTCGCGATAGCACGACGGATATCGCTCACCTTGGCGCGGCACTTGACATTAGCCTGAACGTCGCCAGGCGAGACAATTGCCGTGGCGCCGCGGGCGACCGCTTCATTGATGTATTTCAGTCCGTCGTCGGCAAACCCGGGACTGGCCACGAAGACATCATTGGCTTCGATCAATCTGCTGTCCACTTCCACCTTGTTGATTTCAATCTCGGGATCGCCGCTGATGACGACATCGCTAAGTCCCTGCACCAGTTCACCAAACTTCACGGCCGTTTCCATTTCCTAATCCACATTGCAGATCAGCCGCAGACTGCGGGTTGAGGCCAGACTATCCGGAGAAACTTCAATCACCTGCTTCACAAACCCCGACCCCTCGACATCGAAGTCGTATCCCCACACCCGCACTTGGGCAACAGCGCTGCGCACCGACATTCCAATCAGCTCGGCATACTTCCCGACACTGTCGGGCTCGGCGTTGGTCAGTTGGACGATCAAGCGTTCGCCTTCCATCAAGATGCTGCCCGGCTTGGGTACCTGGCGGGCGATGATGTCGCCGGAGTTGAGGAAGGTCACATCGAGCGCGATGGTATCGAGGATCTCTTGAACAGTCGACAGCGTATGCCCCTCCAACTCTGGAACGCGAATCTCGCGCGGAGCAGACTTGGCGTCGTGCGCTGCGAACAACTCCGGTTCGGACAGCTTCTCTTTGGTCGAAACACGCTCGGCTATTCTGCGAAAAATGCGCGCCGAGGTCATACCGGCATAGTGTAGCGGCTGCGGATCGTCGAGTACGATCACGCCGACGGCTATCGGATTCTCGGCAGGAAAATGCCCGGCGAATGTTGAGATATACTTGTTCTGAAAGTAGCCGCCGGTTTCCAGATTCACCTTTTGCGCGGTACCAGTCTTGCCCGCGAAGGTGACCACTTTGGATTTGCTGTATTTTGCTGTCCCAGTATCGACAACCGCCTTCATGAACTCTTTGAGTGTCTCGCAGGTTTCTTTCGAAAGTAGCGTACGCACTTTCGTCGGCGCATGCTGCTGGACGATTTCACCGGTAGGTGCCGTGATCTGCTTGATGATATAGGGCTGATAGAGTGCACCTTCAGAACTGACGACGCTGAACGCCGACGCCAACTGCAAAGCCGTTACGCCGATACCGTGTCCCATCGCGAACTGCGACGTGAAGAAATCCGACCACTTGTTGGGTTCGCGCATTAGTCCGGGCATCTCGCCGGGCATATCGATTCCGGAGCGCATACCGAAGCCAAAGTACTTGGCGTATTTGTAGAGCATCTTATTGCCGAGTTTGCAGGCGACACGGGCGGTACCGATGTTTGACGAGAAGGTGAAGATATTCCGAACCGGCAATCGACCCCATTTCTTGTCGTCGTGGATCCACTTACCGGAAAACTGCGCCTTGCCGCCGCCGCAATCAAACTCGTCATATGGCTTCGAACTGCCCTCTTCCAGCGCCGCCGCTATTGCAATCAGCTTAAATACCGAACCGGGTTCAAAGACATCGGCGATCGCTTCGTTCTTTTGCGTGGCCGCGCTCTTGGAGTAAGGGTAGTAGGACGCCATCGCCAGAATTGCACCGTCGCTCGGCTTGATAAAGACGGCGATCCCTGACTGCGCGGAAAACGTATCAACGCCGTTCTTCAATTCTTGTTCAACGATCGCCTGCCAGTCGAGATCGATCGTGAGCTGAACATCATTGCCGTTGCGCGGATCAACCAAATCCTTGCTGGCGACGCGGTAAATTTTGCCGACGGCGTCTCGCTCGACTCGTGTCTTGCCGGGCGTGCCGTTTAGGACATCGTTAAGGGCATACTCCAGACCGGAAATGCCCTGATTCTCGGTATCGACGGTTCCAAGCAGATCACGGCCAAGGGTTTCGCGCGGATAGTTGCGCTTCATCTCGCGTTGCGAAAAGAGCCCGGGCAGTTTGCGTGCTTCAAGCGCTTCCGCCTTCTCACCATCAAGGCGACGGCAGAGCCACGTGAAACTCTCGACCCTGCCCTTGAGTTTGTTGCGCAACTCATTGCGCGAAGTGTTCATGTACGGGGCAACAACATTGGCGATTTCCAGCGCTGCGGCTTCGTCGGGCGGGTAGGCAAAGAACGATTTCGTCGGGGCATTGCTGGCCAGGGTGCGGCCCTCGGCGTCAAGGACTCGGCCGCGCTGCGCGGGAACTTCAACCTCGCCGCGGCTCTGGCTGTTGGCGATAGTGCTGTATTGCTCGCCGTTGACGATTTGAATGTTGATCAGCCGCGCCACAATCGCCAGCCAGACAAACGAAACAGTAATGATCAGGGCGTATACGCGACCGCGCGATATGAAAAATCCCTGCGAGTTCATCTGCCCGTTTTGCCCGTTCCTTTTTTCTTCGTAGTTGGTTTCTTGGCGACGGGCTTTGACTTCTTAGCAGTGGTCGAAGACTTTGACACGGATTTCTTGGACGTTGACTTGGATTTGACAGCAGTCTGATTCTCCTTCTTCGCGGGAGCGGCTACGACTGCCGCTTTCGCGGTGTCCTGCTGCGGAGCCTTGGGTTGGTGCACGACGGCTTTGGCGAATTGCGCTTCGCGCAATGGCAGCATCGCCAGTTGATTGCGGGCGATCGATTCGATGTTCTCTATCGACGACAAGTATTCGACTTCATTCTGCAGTGACTGGATCCGTTCCTTCAACAGCCCGACGCGCAACTTGCGTTGCGAGTGTTCATCGGCAAGTTGGAGCGTGTACACTCTCTGCCAGACAAACATGTAGGCGAAGATCAACGCCAGCGCCAGCAAACCAAATGAACCCAATACAAAAGTGCGGCGTTGCCGTTTCTTCTGCTCTTTTTGTTCTGTCCAGCTTGTCTTCTGCATAATTAAATGTGTGAGGCGGTCAGCCAGTCCTTGGCCGACCACCTCACGTCCTCAAGAGGTTCCCAGCTTCGCAGCCGCACGCAACCTTGCGCTCCGAGAGCGCTGATTTTTCGATATCTCCGCTTCGCCCGGCATAATTGCCTTGCGAGTAATTCGTTTAAGTTGAGGTACTCTGCCGCAAACACACACCGGAACCCGGGGCGGACAGATGCAGGGGTTCTCCTGTGCCACGAAGAACTGCTTGACGGCGCGGTCTTCAAGCGAATGGAAACTGATCACCGCCAGCACGCCGTCGACTCGCAGATATTCCACGATTTTCGGCAACACGTTCTGCAATTGCTCCAGCTCATCATTGACCCAGATGCGCAACGCCTGCCATATTTGCGAAAGTCCCTGTTTCGTTTTTTCACGTTTCAACAATGGAGTCACTACCGAGACCAGATCGCCCACCGTCGTCAGTTGTCCGGCGTCAGCGGCCGCAATAATCGCCTGGGCAATGCGCCGCGGGCGATCGACCTCGCCAAATTCGCGCAGAATTATGGTCAACTCATCGATTGAAACTTGCCGCAGCTTCGCAGCGAGCGGTTGACCGGAAGTATTGTCAAATCGCAGATCAAGTGCATCGTGCGATGCCTGATGTGCAAAGCCCCGATTTGAATGCTCCAATTGGTCGGATGATAGCCCCAGATCCAACAGCGCAAAATCAATCTTCCCCTTCTCGGCTTCGCCCAGATGCAAATCAAAATTCGCGTACGAATCGTGCACCAGACGCAGCTGTTGATTATACGCCTGGAGCCGCTGACGGGTTTTCCCCAATGCATCAACGTCCCTGTCGAAGCCGATCACTTGCGCTGCCTCTCCCAATAGTTTTAAAATTGCTTCTGTATGACCGCCGCTGCCGACGGTAAAATCTACCACTAATCTTGCGCCAACCGGCACTAGGGACAGTACTTCGTCCACGAGGACGGGAGTATGCGTCGGGCTATTCGCGTTTTCCGAACAGATTTTCGACTACCTGTTCCACAGTCATCGGGAATGACTGCTCGTACTCTTTGTAACGCTGCTCGTTCCAAAGCTCGATTCGTTCGCGTACACCCAGAATCAGAACCTGCTTGTCAATTCCCGCATATTCCAACAAATGCTTGGGAATCGTGATGCGTCCCTGTGAGTCCGGTATGCCTTCTGCCGAGTTCGAATAGAGGAAGCGTTTGAGAAAACGTTCTTGCTTGGAGTCCATTGCCGACTCCGGTGCAAGTTTTTCGGTGAATTTGCGGAATTCGGCGTCCGAATAGAGATCCAAACAGCCGTCAACATTGAGGGTCACGAAGAATTTGTCAGAACCTTGGGCCGTAGCAATCGCTCGATACTTAGCGGGAATGGCAATGCGCCCCTTCCCGTCGATTGCGACGGTCTGTTTTCCTGTAAAATCCAACAAATCGACCCTCCGAAACCGGAACTTCCCCAATATTCCCCTCGACTCACCAAAAGTATTGTCAAACACCCCACTTGTCAAGCAAAAAACCCCATTTAACCCGCGAAAATTCTATCGGATAGCAAAGCCCCCACAGGTGTAGGGCTTACACCTCTTTCGACCACTATTTCATTGATTCAGGTTGAGACGATTTCAGCTCATCAGGAAAGTTGCTCTGCTAAGTCAATGTTTGGCAATGTGATGGAAACTGAAGTGTTGAACAGTTCCATCGGCACGGTCTTTGCCCAAATATGGTCGGCAGAATTGAGTTTTTTGGCGGGTAAAATGAAAAAGATCGTAGTAATAACCTTAATCGTTTGTCTATTAACGCTTTGCGCGGTTTGGAGCGCTGACGCCGCCCTGCGTGAACGTTTCGTGTTCGAGACCAATTCAATACGCCTCCAGACCGCACAAACTGGAACGACCATATCCTTACAAGGACTTGCTAATCAACAATTTACAGATTCTGACGGACTGCCGATTCTCGTTCGCCGCTACATGGTGAAAAATGGTGATTTCGATTCCGTTTCGGCGACTCGTACCGGCAAGATGATTGTAGCTAACGGCATTTATTTAAAGACCGAGCCCGAAATCGCGACTTTTGCCGGCGATTTGGCTCGCGACGAAGATTTTTACGCCCGCGAATTGGCCCAATTGCCAATCGAACCGCAGGACTACTCCGGCGCGTTTGTCATCGACCGCAGCTACGACCACGACCGGCAGATCATCACAATCGGGATTGACCCACTGGAATATGACAAAAACACTGGCGACTTGGCGGGGTATTCGAGTATCGAACTCGATTTTTTTGGAACGACTGACTTGAATTTGGAGTTGATCGAGGACTCCGGTGTGTCAAAGATGTCGACCCGCGCACAGGTATCAGCGTCACTTTCGTCGATGACCAATGTCGTTGATTACTTGATTGTCACGGATGCCGACTTCTTCGACGCATTCTCCGAACTGGTGAGCTGGAAATCCGCGAAGGGCCTCTCCGTCGAAGTTGCCGCCATCGACGACATCCTCGCCGCGAATTCTGGTCGTGACGATGCGGAAAAACTCCGCAATTACTTGATCAGCAAGTATAACGACGGCACACAATACGTCCTTCTCGGCGGCGACGAGACGGTGATTCCAATACGCTATGCCTATCACGTGAACACCTCGACGCAGCCTCCGCTCGATTTGATGAATATCTGCGACCTGTACTATGGCGATGTCAACGGCAACTGGGA
>CAUJJY010000160.1 GCA_963205155.1 Candidatus Zixiibacteriota bacterium
GACTCACCCATCGGAACGCGCCACAGCATAACGATAACGGCCGTCACCAGAAGCATCGTCGCTTCGGTATTGCGCGCACGAAATGCTCGAAACGCCGCGGAAGCGATATAAAACGCCAGCATCGCAAACATCGTCGACATCATCGGCGCGTTCATGTTGTTGAACAACCAGTCATAAATCGAGTTGTCGCCCGTACCCAGCAGCGGTGACCAGCTAACCGGCAGAACCGCCGGAATACCGGTCACGGCAACCGCCAGGAGAAGTGCAAGTTTGTTGTACCAGCCCTTTTCGCGGCGCAATACCGGACGGATGTTTACCCGCACAATCGAGATCACACCCAACAACAGCGTAAATCCGGCGATGATCGATACCCAGCGCAGAAGCTCACCGCCGACATCGCCAAACTTGCCCGGGCTCAAAATGAACGCGGCAACCATGGCCATGCCAGAGAGGAATGCGATGATAACCGGAATCGTCGTTTTCATTACATGACCTCGAACAATTCTTTAAGCCACTCGCTGTCACTCGAAAAAGTGACAACCAGCGTTCCGCCAATGATTGCGGCAATGATCAGGACTTTCATCCAGTCTTGACCCTTCAAGCCGCCGAGCATGATCGGCTCATGTGAAAGGTACGCCGATGCCGCGAACAGCTCTTCACCCATCAAAGTGTAATCGCACGCCGCAATAAAGAACGGCAACTGCTCCGGTTGTGCAGTTCCGGCAATTTGTATCGAACCGGCGGCATTACCGGTTTCGGCGAGAAGCAGCGACTCGGCATAGAATGCACCCATGAAAATATTGGCAGCCGGACGTTCACGCATCATGTAGCCGTTGACCGTCGCTGTGAATGCCATCTGCTCGCCAGCCACATATTGCACGGCGTCGCGATCTTGCGCATCGCCTTTGCCTTCTTCGATGTAGGCCTGCTGAACCACTTCCTGCGCTGCCGCCAACACCATCGGATAACGTACCGGCACATGTAATGGAGTCTCGTAACGGGCAGTGATTTTGGCAACGCGGCCAAGAATCGACAACCCGGCGATGGTGTCCATTACATCGATTTCATTAATTCCAGGGATAAACAGTACGGGACGACCCATTTCCGTGGCGCGACCCACGGCTTCTTCAACGGCGTCAAGGCCGGCGAGCTTGCGTATAAATAACTTGTCGCCGCGCTTGGCGCGATTAGTGTAGTAAGTAATCGCCGCCGAGAAGATGACAATCAAGACAATCGCGTTGAATCGATAACTCCTGAACCAGCCTTCATCAGCCGGAGCCGGATTATCCTGCGCCATTGCACTCGCACAGAGAATCAGAGTCAGAAAGAGTATGAGCGCACAGCGCCGGGCAAAAATCAACGCATCTTCTCCAATGAGGTTTTCAAGCGGTTAATGACATGTACGGGTGAAGGGTCGGTTTTGTTGACTAAAGCCAGATAATAGCTGGCCATATCGCCCAATTGTACCAACGAAAATATCTCGGAAAGCCGGTTTGGACCCTTAGCCTTCAGAACCAGGGTTTTGGCGCCCTTTTCCCGCAGGATCTTGTCGACAACCTTGATGCGATTGGTTACGCCCTTGGAATCCCCCGGACCCGACAAGAACAACACCAGCAGTTTTTTTACCAACGGCTTCGGATAATCAAATCCGACCAATTCGTTATGGTTGAATTCGGGACAAATATTGGCATATGACAAATGCTTGCCGTTTTCGCAGATCTGGCCTTTGAACCGGATCGCTGCCACATCGTAATAGTCGGCACCGGCATACACGATTCCGATCTTGTCCTTCAGTAAACTCGCCAGCTTCTTGGCTTCGTTACGGGCTTCGGCAACACTGACCGCCATCTTCTTGCGGTTCTCTTCCAGAAACGCACAAGTATCGGCGATAATCTGATTCTGGTTCGGGATGAACCCCAGCGTCTGCATCAGTTGCAGGATCGGGCCGAACGAATACCCGAGCGCCGCCCGCGGTTCAAAACCGCCCGGAAGTATCACGTGCGGATAATTACCGTCGATTGCCGCCTGCCCGATCTTGCCTCCGGTCGTGGCAATGAGAATCTTACAGCCGCGCCGCTTGGCTTCCTCGAACGAGGCGATGGTCTCTTCGGTATTCCCCGAATACGACGACACAATCACCAGCGTGCTGGAATCGACAAACATCGGCAGACCATAATTGCGATTAATGAACAACGGAACCGTGAGTTGATCCGCTAAGTATGTGCGGACAAAATCACCACCGATTGCCGAACCACCCATGCCTGCGATGACGATATTCTTGAATTGCCCGGCCGAATAGTTCGACAGATCGCCGTTGATCGGCAAATCGAATCCGGTCCGCAGTTGCTGGGGAAAATCGAAAATCCGCTGATACATGTTGGTCGGGTCGAATTTCGTTATGGTCGCTTGAGTCAACTCCATTTAGTCCTCCACGAATTCCTTGCTCACATGAGCCTCAATCCAATTATTCAAAACCGCCTCGACTTTTTCGGTTGTCGCCAATTTCATAATCCGTTCGGCGAGCACCCGGCATTCAGAGTAATCGAGTTCAGCAATAAGTTTCTTCACCCTTGCCACTCGCGGTGGCACCACCGAAAATCCGTCTAATCCGAGCCCGACCAAGAGCGGTATCGCTTCGATCCGTGATGCCATTTCTCCGCAAAGCGTCACCGGTACATTGTGCGTCTTCCCGGCGTCGATGGTCATTTTGATTAACTTGAGAACGGCGGGATGCAGTTCGCGATAAAGCCCCGCCACTTTCTTATTCCCGCGATCGGCCGCCAACGTGTACTGCACGAGATCATTGGTGCCGATGCTGAAGAAACATACGTGGCGCGCCAATTCGTTCGCCATCAAGGCGGCCGAA
The DNA here is from genome assembly GCA_963205155.1 of Candidatus Zixiibacteriota bacterium. GTDB lineage: Bacteria > Zixibacteria > MSB-5A5 > CAIYYT01 > CAIYYT01 > JADJGC01. Next base: position 2,867 of record CAUJJY010000160.1, read on the forward strand.
GGCACTTCAATCATAATGCCGATATCAATATTCTCGTCGAACGGTATCCCTTCGGCATGAAGTTCCTTCATCGCGCTATGCAGAATCCGCTTGGCTTTGACCAGTTCCATGGCGGTCGATACCATCGGAAGCATGATTTTGACATTCTTGTTCGTCGAAGCACGCAAAATGGCGCGAATCTGGGTCTTGAAAATGTCGGGCATATCCAGGTCGAGACGGATCCCGCGCCAACCCAGCGCCGGATTAACATCTTCAGAGTCCCGATAGTCGCCGACGACCTTGTCCGATCCCAGATCATAGACGCGCAACGTCACGGGATTTGGGAAAAACGTCCGCGCGATATTGGCATAAATCTTCGCCTGTTCATCTTCGGTCGGGAATTTCATCCGGGTCAGATAGAAGAACTCGGTGCGATACAATCCCACACCAACCTTGTTGCTGGCAAGAATTTCATCGACATCGGTTGGAATTTCAAGGTTGGCCATTACAGCAATTTCCCGGCCATCGCTCGTTGTCGAGGGAATTTTTCCAATTCCGCGCAACTGCTTCGCGATAACCGTACGCCTCCGCTTCTGCTCTTCCTTGTATTCCTCAAGTGTTGCCTTTTCAGGATTGACAATTACCCAGCCGTTCTCGCCGTCAATAATGGTCGTTGCATTGTCCGGAATCTTTTCGAGCAACTTGCTGACTCCCACAACTCCCGGAATCGAGAGCGATTTGGCAATCAGTGTCATATGCGAGGTCTGCCCGCCCATCGATGTCGCAAAACCGGGTATATGGTACTTGCCCATCAGCACGACTTCGCCCGGCGAAAAATCCTCTGCCAGCGCTATCTTGCCGTCATTATTCGAGAGCTTGTTTACGTGATGGCCGATGAGGTAGCCGAACACTTTGGCCGCCGTCGCATTGATATCATTCGCCATCTCCTTGAGATAGCTGTCCTGCGATTTCCGCAAAGAAGTCAGCGTCCGCTGCAAGTGGCGATTGTAGACATACTCCGCGTTGAGCTTGAACTTGGCAATGTCGTTGCACACCGCCTCAAAAAACGCTTTGTCATCCAGAATCAACAACTGCGCTTCAAAGATCTTCGCCAGTTGATTGCCGACCGAACTGTCGGCCTCATCGTGAATCTGTTCCAGCTCCTTGCGCGCTGATGCAATCGCATTCTGCAGGCGATTAATTTCGGTATCAACCTGGTCGGCTTCGATCTGCTGCTTGGTAATTGTGTGCGGTGCGTTGTCATGCTTGAAGCAACGGCCAATTGCAATACCCGGGGAGGCAACCAACCCGCGCAGGCGTATCTCTTTGGCGTGGGTGGAATCTATCTGTTTATCTTTGAGAGACATTTTACGTGTTGGAGACCTTGAAGCCTGCTTCTGCAGGAAGTCGTTTTTTCCGCACAAATCAGTCAAATTTCGATGCGATTACTTCGCACATCGCTTTGACAGCATCTTCTTCG
>CAUJJY010000161.1 GCA_963205155.1 Candidatus Zixiibacteriota bacterium
GAGCACTCCGATTGTGATTACATCCGCAAACAAGACTTTGGCGCTTAGGGTAGATGGAGTTCTGTCAAATACCATTACCCTCACCGAGAAGACCTACTCGTCTTGGGACGAATTGACGACAGAGATCCAACAGAAGATCAACGCCGACACGAAGGTCGGTAAGATGGGCATTGAGGTCAGCTCCTTTGACAATGGCACGGATGGTTATCTGACGCTGACCTCGGGCAGTTATGGCAAGAAGTCACTGATCGAATTTCAGACCTCGACCGGCTCATCGGCGGCGGCAGTACTGGGTCTGGCAACCGGGCAGGCGTTTGCCGGTATCGATGTTGCCGGCACAGTTAATGGCGAGAAAGCGACCGGATCCGGACAGGTACTGACTGGAAATGAGGGGAACAGCAATACAGCAGGGTTGAAGTTACTGATTGAACTTTCGCAGTCGGATGTTCGCGCGGAAAGCGAAGCGACGATCAAAGTTTTCAGGGGAATCGCTTCATTAGCTCAAGACTTTGCCGATTCAATATCCAAAAGTGTCGATGGAACCATTGCGCGCCGGACGAAGGCGCTGGAGAATCAGGTAAAGGACATTGAGGAGCGTGTTGCTGACCTGAATTCGCGCATGGAATTGAAACGGCAGCGGCTGACCGACAAGTTTCTTGAGATGGAGAGTCTCATTGGCCAACTCAATCAGCAGTCGTCGTACCTTTCGACGCAACTCGATCAGATTTCACAGAATTTCAGTCAGATAGTGGCAAATAACCGAAAGTAGTCGAATGAACAAACAGCTTGCGACCTATCAGAGAGCTCAAGTCAACGGCGCCAGTCAAAGGGACTTGATTGTGATGTGTTACAAGGGCGGAATCAAGTATCTCATTGAGTCCCGCCAAAAACTGGAAGCAGGAGACATTAACGGGTTCAGCGAATTGATCGAAAAGGCGCACCGCGTCATTGTTCATCTCTATACGACGCTTGATATGGAAAAGGGCGGGGAAATTGCGGAGAAGCTTGCCGAGCTGTACGCTTTTCTGATCAATCAGATCTACTTGTTGAATGCGACAAAGAGCACCGAGCTCTTTGACGGCATCATCAAAGTAATGACGACACTCAAAGAGGGCTGGGAGGGTATCGATGTCCGGACACTTCAAGGGGGAACCACAGGCAGTGTAGCGCAGGAAACACCGGCGCAACAGGCGGTTTCAGTTCAGATATGAGGGTGTGATGGAATATAGTGATGTCACCAAGCTGGAAGCCCGCATCATCGCAGGGCTGAAGGAAGAGTACTCTTTTTACCAATCGTTGTTCATCATAATAGATAAACAGCGAGATTACATCAAGTATGACAAGGAACAAAAGATCGTCGATCTCTATGGCGAAGTAGAGCGGATCGTGACCCGCATAAATGAGTCCGAAGCAACGATTAACCAGTTGAAGAACGATAACAAGAATCTCTTCAGCCTTGCGGCTTCAGCGCCGGAGGTTCGGAGGCTCGTGAACTCAATTACCACATTGATTTCGAAGACTCTTAAGTTAGTGCAGGAAAACGAGGAAATCGCCGCTGCCAAATACGATTCCATAAAGAACCAACTGCTTCAGTTACAGCAGGGTAGGAAAGTGACTGATTATTTAACAGTTCCGCAAAATTCCCCGATCTATGTCGATAAGAAGAACTAGGGGCGATCGATGAAGATTAACCGAGTCCTAAGCAGCGAAGCAGTGCTGCGCGGGGAGCGAATGGATAAGAAAAAGGATAAGAGCAATCCTGCCAAAAGTGATTCAGTAGAGCTATCTTCTGAAGCTTTGAAGAAGCATGGATTGGAAACGGCAAAAAAAGTTGGTAGGAGCAGGGCTACCGAGTCCAAGCCCGTTGCAGCGGCACCGGCCAGCAAGCCTGCCGACAGCTATCAAAAGGGAAGACCAGGGGCGGAAGTGCCATTGCGGAGCGAGAAGATTGAGCATGCAAAGGCGATGATTCAGAGCAAGGGCTATGATGATCCGCAGGTGGTTGCTGCAATAATTGACAGGCTTGTGTTTGCGCTAAAGGAATAGCAGATCCCTATGATTTCGGAACAACAGACAATCAACCCGGAAGAAAAACTTCGGCGAAAGCTAAGCAGCATCACGAACCTGCCTTCACCGCCGTTGGTGTTTAATCAGATCACAAAGATTATCAATAATCCACGCACTTCGGTGCGGGATGTTGCCGCGATTATGTCGGAAGATGCCGCGATGAGCGCCAAAGTGTTGAGACTTTCGAATTCCGCATTCTATGGCGCGCGTAGCGAAATTACGGGTATACGCCAGGCGGTGTTGGTACTGGGGCTGGAAGCAATCAAGTCATTAGTGTTGTCATCATCAGTATTTGACATGTTCAAGTCGCATAAGTTGGATCCGGAATTTCAGGAGTCTTACTGGCGACACTCGCTTTCGACCGCGATCGCGGCGCGCATCGTGGCTCAATACCATCGTGTGGCGCGTGGTCTGGATGCGGAAGTTGCTTTTTCGGCGGGATTGCTGCACGACATCGGGAAATTGATTACATGTTGTTTCCTTCCAGATGAGCATAAACTCATCACCGAGTACCGGGCCAGCCGGCCATCATCAGACTATCAAGCTGAGATGGCAGCGGTCGGGCATGCACATACGCAGATCGGTCGAATGCTTGCAGCGAACTGGAAGCTTCCTGTTGCTATCCAGCGCGCAATCGAGTTCCATCATTTTCCAATGCAGGATGAAGAAGAGAGTCGCGTCTACTCTATTATAATCCACTTTGCCAACTACCTTGCGAAGCGTACTTTCGGGACGAAAGTGCCGCAATATGAAGGCTGGATCGACTTGTTGCCAGAAGTGCACGCTGACTTGGAGTTAACGGACGAGGTCATTGAAGCCTTCTGCAGTAAGCTTCGGGAAGAGTACGCAGCCAGCAGCACGTTCATGCAACTGGCGATGGCTTCGTAGTTCTTTGGTACTCCAACACCCATATCAATTTTAGCTTTACAACCACCGTGCGCAGACGTATCCTAACCGACGTTGAGGGCACGGCTCTCGTTACTCTTTGATCCCAGTTGAGAATAGGATTGTTGATACGTGAAAGTCACTTCAGTACCGTTCTACCGGCTCAAGATTTCGAAGCAAGAAATTGACAAAGTTAATGAAACCATGCGGAGTGGTTGGCTGACCACCGGCAAGGTAACTCATCAATTCGAATCAGAATTTGCGGAATATGTAGGCGCCAAGTATGCGGTGGCAGTGAATTCATGCACGGCGGCACTGCACCTGTCATTGATTGTCGCAGGTGTGAAGCCTGGTGACGAAGTGATCACTACTCCGTACACGTTCGTGGCGACAACAGAGACGATCATTCAGTGCGGGGCACGTGTCGTATTCGTGGACACTGAAAAAGATTCCTTCAATATTGATCTCACGCAAATCGATGCTGCTATCTCACCGCGGACCAAAGCAGTTGTGCCGGTTTACATCGCCGGATATCCATCCGACCTCAAGGCAATCGATGGACTGCGCCGAAAGCACAAGATTCGCGTCATTCATGATGCTGCACACGCTTTGGGGACAGTTTCCGGCAAGACAATGGTCGGCGCAACTCCTGATTTGACCTGTTTCTCGTTCTATTCGACAAAGAACCTGACGACCGGCGAAGGGGGCATGATCACGACAGACAGCAAAAAGCAGATGGAGTTGTTGCGAGTGATCTCACTTCATGGTATGTCGCGGGACGCTTGGAAGCGCTACACGGGTGCCGGTTCGTGGAAGTACCAAATCCGTGAATTGGGTTATAAGTATAACCTGTCCGACATGGCAAGCTCCATCGGGCTGGTTCAGTTGCGCAATTTCGAGAAAATGCAAAAATCGCGGAGACGGGCGGCCGAACTTTACACCAAGTATCTCGGTGATATTGACGAGCTGGTTATTCCAAGAGAGCCGCAGACCGGAAAACACGCATGGCATCTATATATTGTCAAACTGCGCAAGGGCGGTGAGTCGAAGAGAGATCGAGTCATTGAAGAATTGAAGTCAATGGGTGTGGGCACGTCGGTGCATTTCATTCCGCTGTATCTCCATCCCTATTATAAAAAGAATTACAGCTATACTCGGCGCGACTTCCCAAACAGCTACAATCACTATTGCAATGCGATTACTCTTCCGTTATTTGTTGACATAACAGAGGAAGAAATCAGGTACGTTGCTGATTGCTTCAAGAGAATCTTCGCTCATAGTCGAAAGAGATGAACACACGCATCGTCCGGTTAGTGGCTCGTGCAGCGACTCACTGATATTGTGTTCGCATTAGCGATACTTCTGCTGACGACACCTATATGGATTGTTGTTTTGGCAGTCGTAGCATTGTCGGACTTTGGTAACCCGTTGTTCTTGCAGAATCGAATTGGCAGGGGAGGGAAGATTTTTCGGTTGGTCAAATTCAGGACCATGAGTAAGAATGCTTCGGCCGGCTCAAATCTGACCGTTTCCGGAGACAAGCGTGTTACTCCCGTCGGTAGGCTATTGCGGCGTTTTAAAATTGATGAACTTCCGCAATTGGTCAACGTCCTGATCGGCTCGATGAGCATCGTAGGACCGCGTCCGGAAACACCGGAGTATGTAGCGCTGTACGATCAGGATCAGAGAGAGGTACTGAAGTATCGTCCCGGACTGACCGATCCAGCCTCGATCAAATACCGGCATGAAGAGAAGATTCTCGCACAGTACAACGATCCGGTGGAGGCGTACAAATCGGTCATTTTGCCGGACAAAATTGCCATCTCGCTCGAATACCAACGTAGTCGCAACATTGGCAGCGATCTTGGAATAATCGGGGAAACGATTATGGCAATTGTTCGCCCGGCATCCGACGGAACCGGCAGAAACGAGTGATTCGGGAATCGACAAAATGCTGAAACTTCTTGACAAATACGAGGTTGGGGTATAAGATAGATGCCCTAGTATTGTGGGCGATTAGCTCAGCTGGTTAGAGCGCCTGCTCGACACGCAGGAGGTCATTGGTTCGATCCCGATATCGCCCACCATTCAATGCCTCGATCGTGAGGCTATTTTTGTTACAAGGACTGATGGAAACATGGCTCTGGAACTGAAATTTCCCGACGGAACGGTTAAGACGTTTCCCGACGGGACCACCGGCTACGAGGTAGCCAGTTCGATTTCACCGCGTTTGGCGCAAGAGGCGCTGGCGGTGACGATCGATGACGTGATCTATGACCTGGCGCGGCCTTTGCCGAAGGGCGGCGATTTCAAGGTTCACACGTTTGATACCCCCCAAGGAAAGTGGGTGTTCTGGCATTCGTCGGCTCATGTCATGGCTGAAGCCGTTCAGGACTTATTTCCCGGTACGAAGCTCGCGATCGGTCCGCCGATCGACGAAGGATTTTATTATGACTTCGATGCAGAGAAGCCGTTTACCGACGAAGACTTGGTTCGTATTGAAAAACGTATGGCCGAGATTGTCGCGGGCAATCACAAGTTTGAGCGCGAGGAAGTCACTCGCGAAGAGGCTATCCGACGCGCCAATAGCGAGAGTGAGCCGTTTAAGATCGAACTGATCGACGGATTACAAGATCAGACGATTTCTTATTATAAGCATGATCATTTTATAGATTTGTGTCGCGGACCGCATCTGCCGACCACGGAAAAGATTAAGGCGTTTAAGCTGCTTTCTGTAGCCGGGGCTTATTGGCGCGGCGACGAAAAGAACAAGATGCTGCAGCGGATTTACGGCGTTTCGTATCCGAAGAAGGCGATGCTTGATGAATACATCAAGCGCCTTGAAGAGGCCAAGAAGCGCGACCACCGCAAACTGGGCAAAGAATTGGGTCTGTTTACGATCGCCGAAGAGACCGGAGGAGGGCTACCGCTGTGGATGCCTAAAGGCGCTCTGATGCGGCACCTGATCGAGGACTTCTGGAAGAACACGCATTTGGCCCATGGCTACGATCTGGTCATCTCTCCTCACATCGCACGACTCCATTTATGGGAGACTTCGGGACATACTGGTTTCTATCGCGAGAATATGTATGCGCCGATGGACGTAGACAACGAGAAGTATCAGATCAAGCCGATGAATTGTCCGTTCCACATCATGATGTACAAACAGAACTTGCATTCGTATCGCGAGTTGCCATTGCGCTGGGCAGAACTGGGCACTGTTTATCGTTATGAGCGCGGTGGCGTTTTACATGGACTATTTCGTGTGCGTGGATTTACGCAGGATGACGCACATATTTTCTGCACTCCCGAACAACTCGAGGCAGAGGTGTTGGGCGTGCTCGACCTGACCGTTCTCATACTTGGCGCGTTTGGTTTTCACGATTATCATATCTATCTGTCGACGCGGCCGGAAAAGGCTATTGGTGAGCCGGCACTTTGGGAGACGGCGGAAACCTCACTGCGCAAAGCTCTGGACAAGCGGAACATGAAATATGATGTCGACGCAGGTGGCGGGGCGTTTTATGGCCCGAAGATCGATATCAAGATTCGCGATGCGATGCAGCGCGAGTGGCAATGTACTACGGTTCAGTTCGACTTCAATTTGCCGCAGCGCTTTGACATGACTTACATTGACTCGGACGGTCAGGCCAAACAGCCGTATATGGTCCATAGAGCCATTCTCGGCTCATTGGAGCGATTCTTTGGAGTCCTGATTGAACACTATGGCGGGTTCTTCCCGATGTGGATAGCGCCAGTGCAGGCGAAGGTTATCCCCATTACCGACAAGCAAATGGATTATGCCATTGCGGTTCAAAAGCAGCTTCGGGAAGCGGGCATCCGTTCGGAATTGGATGATCGTTCTGAAAAGGTCGGTTACAAAATTCGGGAAGCAGAGACTGCAAAGATCCCGTATATGTTGGTTCTGGGAGCCAAAGAGGCCGAAAGCGGGCAGGTTAGCTTGCGCCATCATGGCGAGGGGGACGTCGGCGTATTCGGATTAAAGGACGTAATTCAGCGTTTTAACGATGAAATTCGTTCGCGGGAACTACCGAAACAGCAGGTCGGCTGATTTCTTCTATTCGATTGATAGTCAATAGCTTCATTTTTTGCTTGGCAGATGGAGCGTCGTTTTGTATAATTACAGACTTTCTGCTAAGGTAGCAAGAAGTAATAATTTGCGTCGGAGGTAAGGAAATAAGCAAGAGAAAGCCAGAAATCAGAGTAAACGCGATGATTCGCATCCCCGAAGTTAGGGTGATTGACCATGATGGCCAGCAAGTTGGTGTGATGCAGACCCGAGATGCTCTTGAGCTGGCAATGAGTCGCGGACTCGACTTGGTCGAGATCTCACCGACGGCAAGACCGCCGGTTTGCAAAGTCCTCGATTTTGGCAAATACAAATACGAACTGCAGAAAAAGACGCGTGTTACCAAGAAAAAACAACATGCGATCACGATGAAAGAGATGCAGTACCGGCCGAAGATCGATGAGCACGATTATCAGTTTAAGACACGCCACGTAATTGACTTCTTGAAAGAGGGTCATAAGGTGAAGGTGTTGGTGCAATTCCGCGGCCGCGAGATGGCGCATAAAGAGTTTGGTGAGAGAGTAATGGACCGCCTGGCGGCCGATTTGGTTGACTATGCCGTAATCGAAATCCCGGCGCGCATGGAAGGTTCAACACTCTCGATGGTGGTAAATCCGAAGAACGAGCCTCAGAAGCATAAAGGAACAGACGATGCCGAAGGTGAAAACGAATAGAGCCGCAGCGAAGCGTTTTAAGAAAACGGCCAGCGGCAAGATCAAACATAAGCAGGGATTTGCACGGCATATCCTTAGCAAGAAATCGGCGAAGCGCAAGAGACAATTGCGCAAATCCGCTTACGTAAGCAGCGCAGACCAGAAGAAGCTGAAATACCTGCTTCCGTACGGTTAATCTGATTAGAACTTGGATAAGGAGTTGAGATAGTATGCCACGCGCAACAAATAATGTCGCATCCCGTGCCCGCCGCAAGAAAGTACTAAAACGGGCAAGGGGAGGCTTCCACGGCCGCAGCAAGCTGCTAAGAACCGCTAAGGAGACCGTACAAAAAGGTCTGACTTATGCCTATCGTGATCGTCGCAATCGCAAGCGCGACTTCCGCCGTCTTTGGATTACCCGCATTTCTGCCGGTTGCCGTATGGCTGGCGTTAGTTATTCGGTGTTCATTAACGGGCTGAAGCGTGCCGGAATAGATCTTGATCGCAAAGTCCTTGCTGATATGGCAGTTCGCGACAACGCCACCTTTGTCAAGCTGACCGAACTCGCAAAAAGCGCTTAACCATGTCCGAATCCTCGGCCGCGGACATACTGGCTCGGGCCCAGAGTGAGATTGTTGCCTGCCAGACTCCGGAGCAGGTCGAAGCGTTCCGTATCCAGTACCTTGGTAAAAAAGGTATTGTCACGGCAATGCTCAAGGGGCTCGCCGATGTAGCTCCGGATCAGCGCAAGGTCATTGGCCAGCAAGCGAACGAATTGCGCAGCCAGATTGAATCCCTACTCACTGACAAACAAGCGGCACTCGGTGGCGCTCGTTCGAAATCTCCAATCACGATAGATTATACGCTGCCGGGCAAGCGCTACCCTAACGGCAAACTCCATCCGATTACCCAAACGCTTAATGAGATCACCGATATCTTTCACGGTATGGGTTTCGAAATAGCTTTGGGTCCCGAAGTCGAGACCGAGCACTACAATTTCGGATCACTTAATTTCCCGCCGGATCACCCGGCGCGCGACATGCAGGATACCTTCTATATTTCCAAAGATCTGTTGCTGCGCACGCACACCTCACCGATTCAAGTTCGCGAATTCGAAAAGAAGAAACCTCCGGTGCGCATTATTGCCCCGGGTCGGACCTATCGGCAAGAAGCGATCAGTGCTCGTTCATACTGCGTGTTTCATCAGGTTGAAGGATTCTATGTCGACCGCGACGTGACATTCGCTGACCTGAAGGGTGTGATAAATGCGTTTGCGCAGACATACTTCGGCAGTGATGTCAAAATGCGCTGGCGTCCGAGCTTCTTTCCTTTTACTGAACCTTCGGCAGAGGTCGACATTTCCTGCTTCCTGTGCGGCGGCAAAGGCTGTCGAATTTGCAAGCACGAGGGTTGGCTGGAAATTCTTGGCTGCGGGATGATTGATCCCAACGTGTTTGCGGCGGTCAACTACGACCCGGAGGAATATTCGGGTTATGCTTTTGGAATGGGTATCGAACGAATAGCTATGCTTCGTCATCAGATTGACGATATCCGCTTATTCTTTGAAAACGATCTGCGTTTTCTCAACCAGTTCTAACAAGGCTGAATCATGCAAATATCATATAACTGGCTTAGAGAACTTGTCGAATTTGACATTGATCCACATCAACTTGCAATAAAGCTGACTTCGATTGGAACAGCGGTTGAAAGTGTCGAGTCATTGGCGGCTAACCTTGACAATGTTGTGATCGGGAAAATTGTCGCGTGTGACCCGCACCCCGGCAAGGATAATCTCAAGATATGCAAGGTTGAACTGGGTCGTGACATACAGATGACCGTCGTGTGCGGTGCTCCCAATGTTCGTATCGGTATGAAAGCTCCGCTGGCACTGCCGGGCGCAGTTCTTTCCGGAAATGTTACAGTTCAGAGCATTGAAAAATTCGGCGTCGTGTCGGAAGGCGTCCTGTGCAGTCAGGCGGAACTCGGTCTTTCCGATGACCATTCAGGGTTGATGGAAATTGATCCGGCAATCAAATCAGGCGCCGATCTGAAAACAGCACTAAATCTTGAGGATCACATTTTAAGTTTTGATTTGACTCCTAATCGTGCCGACTGTCTGTCGGCGATTGGAATCGCCCGCGAGATCTCCGCGCTCACTGGGTCACCGATTAAGCGGCCATCGGTGGAGATCAAAGAGGCAGCGGAACAAGCCGCTACCCAAGTAGAGATTGGTATTGAGGACACCGAAGGATGCCCGCGGTACGCTGCTCGCCTTATTCGCGGGATCAAGGTTGGACGGTCACCCTGGTGGATTCAGCAACGATTGTTGACTTCAGGCATTCGCTGTATAAACAACATCGTGGACATCACCAATTTCGTGATGCTGGAGTGTGGACAACCATTGCATGCGTTTGATTTCGACAATTTCTCGCAGCCGAAAGTTGTCGTCAAACGCGCCCGTGCCGGCGAGATGTTTACAACCCTCGATGGTGTCCAGCGCAAGTTAAGTGACGATGTGCTTCTCATTACCGACGGCAACGGACCGGTTGCTATCGGTGGAATCATGGGTGGGCAGTTTTCTGAAGTCTCCGACAAGACCGTAAACATCCTTCTCGAAAGTGCCTACTTCAACTCGTCAATAATTCGTCGCGGTCGCAAGCATCTCGGATTGACGTCCGAGGCCCAGACGCGATTTGAACGGGGCGCTGATCCGAATGTCGTTCTCTTTGCCCTGGATCGGGCGGCATCGCTCATGGAGAAATACGCCGGCGGGAAAGTGTCTGCCGGCACAGTTGACTGTTACCCGAACAAGATTGAACCGCTCAAGCTCGAATTAAGACCGTCGCGTGTGAACCAGCTGCTCAAAACTGAAATGAGTTCGCCGACGATGATTGATATCCTGAAGGGACTTGAATTCAAAGTTACTCCGGGCAAGAATGTGACGGTGGAGATTCCGACATTCCGACCGGACATCACTCGCGAGATTGACCTCATTGAAGAGATTGCCCGCGTGTATGGATACGATAGAATTCCCGTTGCGATGCGAGCCGGGGGAAACTTAGTGGTAGCCCGCAGCGTGACGGAGATTTTTACTCAGTGTTTGAAGCAGGCCATGATAGGGCAGGGGTATTACGAAATCGTAACAAACAGTATTGGCGATCCCAAGCTTATCAGCTTAGTTGATCCTGATGCCAAAGCTGTCGAGATCGTTAATCCGATTTCCGAAGATTTGAAATGGCTGCGCCCAAGCCTTTTGCCGGGGCTGCTCGGGGTAGTTTCACAAAATGTCAGTCATCAGGTCCGCACAGTCAAAGTATTCGAAGTCGGGACTGTCATGGCGGCTCGTACGGATGAAGCTCCGATAGAAAGCCAGCGAATCGGACTGGCAATTTCGGGGACAGATAGTGGCGAGAACTGGGCTTTTCATCCCCAAGAATTTGGATTGCACGATCTCCAGGGAGTTCTTGACACAATAGAGGAGTTGCTTCGCTTCAAGCTCCAGATTACGCCTTCAAAGATTCCGATTTTTGATCAATCGTGTTCATTCGACATCACGACTGACGGAACAAATGTAGGGCGTTGCGGCAAGGTAGCCGCGACAATATTGAGGGCATTTAGCATCAAATCTGATGTTTATCTGATGGAAATGGACTTCGACCAATTAGCGGAGAGAAGCAGCGGATACGGTACTTACGTTAGCCTACCTCGGTTCCCAGCGATCGAGCGAGACATAGCTGTTGTAATCGATGAGGCGGTTCAGAGCGGTTCCATTGTTAAAGTGATTAATCAAGCAGCAGACGAAAACCTAAGAAAGGTAATCGTTTGGGATGTTTACCGCGGGAAGCAAGTACCGGTCGGTAAGAAGTCAGTTGCGTATCGTTTGATCTTTCAAAATGAAAGTAAAACTTTAACCGATGGTGAGATTGACAACGTATTTAATAAGATAGTTGACTCGCTGAAGGGCGAGCTGGGTGCGGAGCTTCGTTCATAGGAAGTGTAATATGAATCCGTTGGAAAAGCTACAGTCCAAAGTTGCAGATCTGGTTTCGAAGTTTGAGCAATTAGAAGCGGAGAAGACGACCACCGAGGTAGAGTGCCAGCAATTGCGTAAGCGCATAACCGCATTAGAGCAGGAAGTCCGCGCCTTAAATGCAGAGAATGTAAAGCTTTCCAAATCGCTTCAGTCGACCAACGAAGTGGCGCTGAAGCGGATTTCCCGCATAGTTGACAAGATTGATCAGTTTCAGACAGACCTGAAAATTTCTTGACACATCTTGTAAAACATCTTAACCTGATTGTAACACGAACATAGATTTTGGGTTAGCAATTTAACGTAGCTAAGTTTGGAAATCTTGATTCACTATTATGGAAGATAAAAAACAGACTGTGACGGTTAACATTTACGGCGAGGATTATCCGATCCGGGGGGATGCTGATTCTGCATATATTGTACAGGTTGCATCCTATCTCGACGCGAAAATGCGCGAAGTCGCACAGCGTAACGGTAGTAAGTCCGCGTCGAAAGTTGCCATATTGGCAGCCATGAACATTACCGACGAGTTGTTTCGGGCGCGTCGCGCCTCTTCTGCAGAAGTGAAGACTATTGAGGAAAAGACGCAGACTATTCTTGAGTGGCTGGAGGCGAAATTGCCCTCCGAGCCGTCGCGTTGATTTCTCGTCCAACTCCCACCCTACGTCAGCTTCTCCCAAAATCGTTCTTTTAATATATAACGTGTCCGGGATCACTTTTTGATTACCGGGCGGGAGAGTAACATGTCGGAATACTACCTTCTCATCATTGGGATAGTTGGCGCTGCCATAGTTGCAGTCCTTGTCACCTATCTGCTGGCGAGTAAGGCATCCTTCGGCAGAATCAAGCGCGCCGAAAACGAGGCGAAGAAGATTGTCGAGGACGCTCTCAGAGACGCAGAGATCAAGAAGAAAGAGGCATTGCTCGAAGCCAAAGACGAATGGTACAAGGCCAAAGTCTCTTTTGAACGAGAACTCCAAAACAAGAAGACTGAATTTCAAAAGCAAGAGAAGAAACTTTCGGAGCGGGAACTCAATCTCGATCGGAAAGTGGACATTCTCGATAAGAAAGAAAAAGACTACGTCAACAAAGAAAAGGTTCTTCTGCATCGCGAAACCGGAATCGGAAAACGCGAGAAGGAGCTTGAGCAGCTGGTCGCAGACCAGAATAAGCAGTTAGAGCGCATTGCTCAAATGTCTGCCGAAGAAGCCAAGAAAGTGTTGATGGACAATCTCATTGGTCAAGCCAAGATGGAATCGGCGGCATTGGTCAAGGAGATCAAGGAACGTGCGGAAATGCAAGCGGAGAAAGAGGCCAAGGAATTTATCATCCAGGCTATCTATCGCTGCGCTGCAGAGCACACAGTTGAATCAACTGTCTCGGTCGTGCCGTTGCCGACCGATGAAATGAAGGGCCGTATTATCGGTCGCGAAGGCCGCAATATTCGGTCGTTTGAGACTCTTACGGGAGTGGATGTCATAGTAGACGACACCCCGGAAGCGGTCATTCTCTCGGCCTACGACCCGGTACGACGAGAGATCGCGCGCATGGCGCTCGAGAAGCTGGTGACTGACGGCCGCATCCATCCGACGCGTATCGAAGAAGTAGTCGAAAAAGCCCAAAAGGAAATGGCGATTATGGTGCGCGAAGCCGGCGAACAGGCATGCTTCGAGCTGGGTCTTCACGGCCTCCATGATGACGTCATCAATCTGATGGGCAAACTGAACTACCGGACGAGTTACGGGCAAAACGTCCTTGGACACGTTAAGGAAGTCGCGATGCTTTGCGCGTTGATGGCCTCCGAGCTTGGACTTGACCCCGAATTGGCGAAGCGCGCCGGATTTTTGCACGACATCGGCAAGGCGATTGATCGCGAAACCGAGGGAACCCACACGCAAATCGGCATGGCGTTTCTGCGCAAATACAACGAGCATGAGTATGTGATCAATGCCGTTGGTTCACATCACAACGATATTCCACATATTTCCCCGTATGATGTTCTTGTGCAGGCAGCGGATGCAATCTCGGGAGCACGTCCCGGCGCTCGTCGCGAACCGCTTGAAGGTTATATCAAGCGTCTTGAGAAGCTGGAGGAACTTGCTGACGGCTTCAAGGGCGTGGCGAAGGCGTATGCCATCCAAGCCGGACGCGAGGTGCGTGTTATCGTCGAGAATAATGAAATCGATGATATCGGCGCTTCAGTTCTGGCCAGCGATATCGCGCGCAAGATCGAATCAGAAATGGAATATCCGGGCCAGATCAAAGTCACAGTCATCCGCGAATCTCGCTCCATCGAATACGCGAAGTAGGCAGGTCGATTGCGGATACTCTTCATTAGCGATGTTATGGGCAAACCTGGGAGATGGATCATCTCCCAGATGCTTCGTGACTTCAAGGCTGAAAAGCAAATCGATTACACTATCTGCAATGTCGAAAACGCTGCCGGGGGATTTGGTGTCACGCGGGAAATGTCGAGGAAGATGTTTTCTTACGGCATCGATATGCAGACTTCCGGAAATCATATTTGGGATCGCGAAGAAATTCGCGAATACCTCAATAACGGGCCGAAACTCCTGCGACCGGCAAATTTTCCCTCTGGAGCACCTGGTAGCGGACTCTACATTGACAAGCTGCCAGATGGGCGCACGATCGCGACGATCAACCTTCAGGGGCGCGTCTACATGAAGGATATCGATTGCCCATTCAAAACGGCTGACGGTGAACTTGCTGTTCTCAACAAACAGACGAATATCATCTTTGTCGATTTCCACGCTGAAACGACTTCCGAAAAGCAGGCTTTAGCTTACTATCTTGATGGTCGGGTGTCGGTGGTCGTCGGAACGCATACACATATCCAAACGGCAGATGAGAAGATCCTGCCGAACGGCACAGCCTACATTACTGATGGCGGGATGACCGGGCCGCATGATTCGATTATCGGGATGAAGCACGATGCTGCGATTAAGCGATTCCTAACGGGAATGCCGTACAAATTCTCGGTGGCAATCGACGATGTAAAGATGCAGGGTGTAATAGTTGAGGTTGATGACCAAACCGGGAAGTCGATTAGTATCGAGCGATATTCTCTGAACGCCCCCGACGGCACCAACGCCTCGCTTTCTGATGACAAGGAACCATGAGCGCGCAATTAATTGACGGCAACGAGACCGCCAAGCAAATCAAGGATGAGCTAAAGCTCGAAGTCGAGACCCTGGCAAAACACGGCATTGTCCCGGGCTTAGCCGCGGTTCTGGTGGGGAATGATCCGGCGTCAGAGATTTATGTAACATCGAAAGCTAAGAACTGCAAGAAGGTCGGGATTTACTCCGAGGTCATTAGGAGACCGGCGGAAACGACTCAACAAGAACTGTATGATTTACTGGATTCGTTGAATCACAATCCGAGGATCTCTGGAATTTTGCTTCAATCCCCAATTCCAAGACATTTGGATGAGTTTGCTGCATGTTTGCGGATTGATCCGATCAAGGATGTCGACGGGTTTCATCCAGACAATGTAGGGAGGCTTCTGATCGGCGAACCGAGATATCAATCGTGCACTCCGTTTGGAGTGATCGAATTGATCAAGCGCTACAATATCGAGCTGAAAGGCAAAGAGGTCGTTATCGTTGGCCGTTCGAACATCGTCGGAAAGCCACTGGCGGCGATGATGATGCAGAAATGGCCGACGACCAACGCAACAGTGACGATGTGTCATTCAGCAACGCGCGACATTTTCGCACACACCAAACGCGCCGATGTTGTCATAACTGCACTGGGCAAACCGGAGTTCTTGCGGGGCGAGAGTATCAAAGATGGCGCAGTTGTAATCGATGTGGGAATCAACCGTGTCGAAGACAGCAGTATTGAAAAGGGCTACCGTATTGTCGGCGACTGTCATTTTGAATCATGTGCAGCGAAAGCATCCTGGATTACACCGGTACCGGGCGGGGTCGGCCCGATGACGATAGCGATGCTCTTGACCAACACAGTGATGGCGGCGAGGCTTCAAGCTGAAGCTATGGGTGCAAATTAGGTTTCTGATTTAAGATACGAATCCAAATATTCCAAATACACAAACTGACTTCTGAACTTCCATGCAATCGGAAAGGATCAATTCAATGGACTCTCGTTCGGCAATCAAATTATGGTCTGCTCGGACCTATATTATCGCAGCTGTTTGTGGGGTTACAGTAGTAATTATGGCTGCCATGGGTGCGGCACAGCAGCGTCCGCAGCCTAAACCGACCAATTTGCAGGTGCTGGACAGCACGATTTCCCACGATGAATTGATTGACCAGATGGGCAAGTTTACGAATGCGCTGGGAGTGGGCTGCGATTATTGCCACTCTCCCAGCAAGGATCCCAACAGCCGCGATATGGACTTTGCCTCGGATGCCAAGGAAGAGAAACTGGTCGCCCGCGCGATGATGAAGATGACCAGAGACATCAACGGAACCTATCTGGCAAATGTCAAGGGACTCGAAGCTCCATTAGTTGCAGTTGAATGCATGACTTGTCATCGGGGC
Organism: Candidatus Zixiibacteriota bacterium; assembly: GCA_963205155.1. Taxonomy (GTDB): domain Bacteria; phylum Zixibacteria; class MSB-5A5; order CAIYYT01; family CAIYYT01; genus JADJGC01. The sequence continues at coordinate 16,252 of CAUJJY010000161.1, forward strand.
CAGACCGAACCAATCCAACTTGCGGACTTACTTTCAAAAACACTGGCCGAGAAGGGTATGGCGGCGGCTGATTCGACCTATCGCGAACTTCGGGAACAATACTACGGCAGTGCGACATTTGACTTCAGTGAAGGAGTTCTGGTGCATCTTGCCTATGACATTTCCGAGGAGGACAGCAAGGATGCACTTAGTCTCTTGAAACTGAACCAGGAATTCAATCCCAAGTCATCATTTAATCAGTGGGCGATGGGGCAATTGTACTTGTCGACTGGCGATACGACGCAGGCGATAACCGAATACAAGCGTGCTCTGGAGCTTGATCCGAAGAACAGACGTGCCAAGCGCGGACTTGAGGCTCTCGGGGTGAAGACGGAGTAGGGGGCACCGAAGGAACAAGTCGCACCAATCGGTATATCGCGATTTTGCTGGAATACATGGGGCGGAGTGATCCGCCCCACTTCTTTATTCGAGCCGTAATTAAACTCGATGCCTCTCCTGCAGCCAAGAATACATAGTGGTTCTTTCCCTGCGCGCTTCTCTTGCGCTTTTGGAAATTGAGCCTATCTTCTCACTCAATGGATTTCAAATCGACGCTTTATAGACACCGGCTTGCCAGTGTTCTATCTGCTGCAATTGTACTGCGCTTGCTCGCGGTGCTTTTCGCGCAAGGCTATATGGCGCACGACGACCACTTCGAGACAGTTGAAATTGCGTGGAGCTGGCACCAGGAGGGGATGTTTCTTGAAGATGGCACATTGCGCTGGGAAGGCAAGCCGGACTTCGGAGTGTTGCGAAGTGCTGTCTACAACATGTTCTTGCTCGGACTGATGAAAACGACGGCATGGTTCGGTGTCGAGCAACTCAGTGCTCATATGTATTTCAATCGGCTCGTGCATGCGCTGCTCTCGCTACTGCCGGTGATATTCGGATATCGATATCTCAAGGAGGAGACTGACGAACGGACAACTCTGATTGGCGGCCTGATGTTGGCGGGGTACTTCTTGATGCCGTATCTGGCTGTGCGGAATCTGACCGAGATGGTTGCGGGCAATTTGCTTTTACCGGGATTATACTTCGCTCACCGATCGCTCAAGACAATCTCTGCTTCAAGTCGAGATACCCTAGTTGCAGGGGCACTGTGTGGGTTGGCAATTATGATCCGGTATCAAGCGGCGGCTGCGGTTGTGGTTGTGCCGGTGGTGATGTTCTTGACGAATCGGCGGTGGAAGATTCCGCTCGTATTCTGTGTGTCACTTGGCGTGATGTTGATGATACAGGCATGCATTGATATCTATACTCACGGATATTTCTGGGGTAGCTTCCGCAATATGGTTGGAAATCTCGGCGAACCGACAATCCCGGGACCATGGTATCGTTACATACTACTACTGTTTGGGGTCATGATTCCGCCATTCTCGATTGTCTTCATCGGTAGCATATTCAGGATTCAGGCGCTTAAGAAGCATCTCGTGTTGATCGGGGCGCTGGTCAGTTTTGTCGTCATTCATAGCTTTATCGCCGAGAAGCAGGAACGATTCATGGCTACCATTCTGCCGCTGTTGATTGTGGCGGGAATGGTAGGTATGCATGCACTGACAAAGCAGAGTTCATGGTTTGCCAATGCAAGGAAATTGCGAGTTGGACTGTGGATGTGGTTCGTGGTCTTCAATTTGATCGGTCTTGCGGTGTTTACGTCTAACTTCGGCAAGCGTGGAGCGATTGAGCCGATGGTGTATCTATCACGACAACCGGATGCCGACAGAATACTAATAGATGCGACGGAGCGACGGTTATTCATACCTTATAGCTACTGGAATTACGATAGGTCGGGGGCCGTGCCAATATTCGATGCCGCCGAAATTGATTCGGCAATCGCACTGGGAAGGCTCGACTCGAAAGATCCGCCGCGATACGCGGTGATATTTACCGACAGCCAATTAGATCAGCATTTGGAATTCTTGCGAAATAAGCTGGGAAAGTATGAAGTTGTTTTTCACGGCGAGCCGTCAATAGTTGACGTTTTGGCCAACAAGCTCAACCCCAAATATAATCGTCGAAATGAATCGTGGGTGGCGAGGCTGATAGACTAGAATCAATCACTGCCGGACGGATGACACTTATAACACAGTCCCGTTTGGTTGGGGCTGTTGTAAGGGTCGGGAATCGGATACGATCCTGATTGAAGACCATCCAGGCTTAGCAGGGTCACATTGAAATCCCAACGGCCGGAACTCGGTGCAGATGATGCGTGCGCCCGGTGGCAGGTCAGACACATCACCCGACTCTGTGGACCGGGTCCAAGAGTCGAATTTACTCCTGCTGATGGATCTTCAAACGGAACCACCGCCAAATATGCGTAGGTCTGAACACCAGAAGTAGGGAAGTCAGTTCCATTATACCGATTGTATTGGTCGGTGATCTCGCCATCGAGGAATTCATTAGCAGGATGTTCGAAAGAGCCACTTCCAGCTTCGTCATGGTAATTCCCGTGGCAGTTTGCGCACCAATCTGACATACCGGAGACATATGCCGTATGACTGGAATTTGATTCCGCACTTCCGCTGGTTACGTTGAGGCCGACGGCTACTGGCGCAGCATAGAAGAATGCGCCGATATTACCTTGCACTGGACCTGAACCGTGGAGCATTCGGAAATTCGAGTTACCGTGGGGGTCGTGACAGCTTGTACAAGCAAGATGGTTGGATGGATAAGTGCCCCCCGGAGCATGCAGAAAGCGGCTGTCTCGGCTGATTCCATACACGGCGGAAATTATATTGTGACCGGCCGCAGAACCGGGAATGGGATTAATGACACCGTCCGGAGCATCGTTCAAATTATTTTCCAGCAGGTGAACAAAGTTTCCTGCGCCCAGCTCGTTTGGTGGAGATAGCGGATCGCTACCCAAGACCGACCCAAATTGAGTAGCATGGCAGGATAGGCAGACGTCGCTGGGATCGGCGGATTTGAGGAGCCAGTTATTTCCAGCCCGGTTCGTGGTTAAAACGGTCGTTCCGTCCTCTGAATTGTGCATAGTATGACAACCGCTGCAGGATGCGACGCCCGCGCTGTGAAAAGCCCCTGCAGATCGTGAAAGCAGAAGAATCGTCAAAATGACTGTGAGCGCAGAACTTAGGTAAGTAGTGATGGACACAAATCTAATCAGATTGACTTTGCTCCTTTGGTCATATTGCGAGTGAAAGTTAACAAGTCGGATTGTTTTGTCAAGAATTACCTCGGAATAGTCGCAGTTGTTAAGCTTTTAGATTGGTTGGTTGACCGGTGTTGGCGACAATTAAGGGCGAATCAGAATCCTAAAATACCCCCACCAGGGATCGAACCTGGATCTCCGGCTCCGGAGGCCGACGCGTTATCCATTACACCATGGGGGCAACGATTGGTAAATGTAAGCGATTAGTGATGAACATTCAAGACAAAACAGGGCAATAAAAAAGAGGGGTTAGCTCCATTAGATAACAATGGGTTTGGGCGCTACCGGGGGACTGGGGAATAACATTTTCCACCGGCAAATCTGCTGGGCCACGACAAGACTATCAAAACAAGAAGATCAGGTGCAAGTTCGAAACGGCCTTTTTAACGCTGAAGATGCGCAACCAGTGGAACGGTCATGCGATCGGTCTCATTGCCGGCAAACTCGAATGTGGCAGACGTCATGACGTCGGCTTCGTCGGTGACGGATGTGAGCTGTTCGATGGTGAAGGTCGCTTTGGCGCCGGGGCGCACCTTGGCAGTCTTCTTGTCGATCTTGAAGTTGCCGGCTGGAAGCTCGATCAAAGTTATGTCAATTTCGGTGTCATAATTGTTGACGATCTCCACGCTCTTGACCAACTTGCCGTCTTTTGAACCAAACTTGGAAAAACGCAGGACATTTGGTTCGGCCCGAACTTTGTCATGCTCGCGGTTGACGACGGCGAAGAACTTCACTACCGTCGAGGATTTATTGGGATCGTTGGAGAAGATGTCAATGTCTTTCACCATTTTGCCGTTCATGTTCTTAGAATCAAAAACAACTTTGAGTTGAGCCGAATCACCCGGTGCGATCGCATCTTTCGAAAGCGGGGCAGTTGTGCATCCGCATCCTGGTTTGACGGAGACGATACGCAAAGTGTCGTTGCCCGTGTTGCGAATCCAATACAAGTGCTGAACAATCGCATTGGTGGGCATATAGCCGAAGTAGAAATAGTCACTGGAGACTTCGATGCGAGGCTGCCGACCTTTGGACACTTGGGCGAGTACTGTTGTCGTTGCCGTCAGGATCAGCGTCATTGTTAGCAGCAGGAGACGGGAAATGTTAACCGCAGTTCGCATTGATATCTAACTCCTCATCGATGTTAAACTGATTCTGTTTCATCCATTCGTCGCAGAAGACTTTGGTCATGTAGCGGATGCCGCCATCGCACACAAAAAAGACAACAACTGCATCCTGGTCCAGGCTTGCCGCAGACTTTTTGACGGCGGCAAAGATCGCGCCTGTCGATCCGCCGACTGATAGTCCGAGTACGCGGCTCAAGAGCCGGGTCTCGCAAAATGCCGAGGCGTCATCGATTTGTATTACCTCATCAACCCATCTCGGGTGAAATGCCGACACCGGCCGATCGGTTCCAATTCCTTCAACTTTGTGAGCCAACGCTGTCTCTAATGGGCGACTTTCATGAATATTTTTGAACATCGACCCAAGTGGCTCCACACCATATACTTTAATGGAAGAATTTTGTTCCTTAAGGAAGCGACCAGTACCGGAGA
>CAUJJY010000162.1 GCA_963205155.1 Candidatus Zixiibacteriota bacterium
AGGAACTGCACCGCTTTCGACAGTAGCCGATATTCGGGTGGACCGGGGACCGAATTACATCAGCCGGGAGAACGCTCAGCGCAAAATCGTTGTCCAAGCAAACGTAGCGGACCGCGATCTGCATTCAGTGATAACCGAGATCCGTGAACGAATTGCCGCCAACGTGCAAATGCCTCGCGGTTACTTCGTTGAGTACGGAGGGCAGTTTGAGAGTGAACAGGAAGCTACTCGTACGGTGACTCTATTGAGCTTGATTTCAATTGGTGCAATTCTTATCGCGCTCTACACCGAGTTTGGTAACTTCCGCCAGGCAATTTTGGTAATGGTGAACCTCCCACTTGCGCTAATCGGCGGTATCGTGAGTGTCTTCTTTACCGAGGGAATCATTTCGATTGCGTCGTTGGTTGGTTTTATCACGCTCTTTGGAATAGCTGTTCGAAACGGTATCTTGATGGTATCGCATTTCAACTACCTGATCGATACTGAGAAAAAATCCTTGTATGAAGCCGTCGTCGAGGGCTCAATGCAGAGACTAAGTCCAATTCTCATGACTGCGCTCTGTGCTGGACTTGCCCTGATCCCGCTTGCTTTGGCCAGCCACAAACCGGGCAGTGAGATTCAAGCTCCAATGTCAATTGTGATTCTGGGCGGTCTGACAACCGCGACATTCCTCAATCTGGTGGTGGTTCCTGCGCTATTCTTGAATTGGGGAAGGCCGGACGCTGTCAAGGCACCGAACGCGGAAGTCCCCCAATAGCCGCACCGACACTATTGTCGATTGAACTCCGTTTGAGACGCCAGATAAGTCGCTGGCGTCTCAACATTGTGAGTGGTATAGATTCAGTAAAAGTATAGACTGGAGTACCGAAGATGAAGTGGGTAACACGCCAAAATGTGAAGGTTGATCGAGTAGCCTGTCCATGGCCGATCAGCAAGTTTGTCGATCCAATAGCAGATTTCTTGTTTGTTCCTTCGGATCTGGTCATGTCCGTTTCTGAAATGCAGCAAGCAATTCCGTATGATGTCCCCCATCGCAGAGTTATTCTGACAAGGGCAAATGCGGGAGGGGTTTACCGGCAGATTGAGACTACAGAAATCCAACTTAACGCCGAAACACTACTATAATGATCCACGTAATCAATTGAGCTGTGAGGCGATTTCGTCAATGTGTTGCAACTGTTTGGCTTGCTTGATCCTGGGAACATCTCCAATCTCTGATTGTTAAACCGAGGACGGAACTCGAATTGCAGCATCTGTATCCGAAATGAAATCCGTTGAAGTATAGACAATTTTAGTCTTTGATCTTGTTGTTGAATTGGTTATCTTAATGCCATGTTTCTGGACAGTCTAATGAAGCTACTATACGTCTGGGTAATACTCCTTCTGATCTGCAATGCTCCCATTCGCGGACTGAATGTTTTGTGCGTCGGCGAATCAGGGCACATGGAACTCGAGTCAGCCTGGTCAGCGTGTTGCACCGCAGACGCAAGGCCAACCGACCAATACAACAGTGAACTCTGCGGCATCGATAATGATTGTGGTTCTTGCGTCGATGTGGCATATCGACTTGATTCTGCACTTCGGACTGCTTCAAACACAAATGCATCGATATTACAGATTCCAGGTGGCATACCACTTGTTTCACTATGCAACTCCACCGCTCCATCAGTTGAAAGCGACGCCGTTATTCGATTTTGTTTTTTCGACTCGGCCGATGCGACTCCGCCAATTGCGCTCCGCCTTTGCGGCGTAATCCGCTGCTGATTCTCTAAGCATTCCTGACTTGATTTCACGCTTCGCGATTACGCGGGCTCATAGCTGTCGATTGGGGACAGCTTGTAATAATGCTTGGAGGATAATTGATGAAGAAACTCACATTTGCTTTCTTGATTCTCGAAATTTTTGCCTGCTTTGCTGTGGCCACTGCGGAAACCCAACTGAAGGACACGCTCGGGCTGCCTGGTATCTTTGGCGAGTCAGGCGTCATGCTTGGCACCAACCCTGCGATAGATTCAGCAATTTCAATTTCAGATGCATTAGGACTCGCGATTTCCCGCAATCCGCTTGTGGGTGCTGCCCGAGCCAAAATCATTGCAGCTCAAGGCCGACTTCAGCAAAGCGGCTATCGACCAAACCCGGAGTTCTCGGCAGAAGTAGAGGACTTTGGGAGGAGTGAGAAGTCCGCTCCAGCGCAAACGACTCTCGGCATCGAGCAGCCGTTCGAGTTGTTCGGCAAACGCGGCGCAAGGCGGGCTGTGGCCGAGGCAGAACTTTCGGCGGAGAGGTATTTGGCGCAACTGCCTCTTCTTGAGCTGTATCAGGCGACCACAATCGCCTTTGTATCGGCACTTGGAGCGGAAGCAGATGTCTCTCTTACCCGCCAAAGACTCGACCTCTCACGCAAGATCGAAGAAGCTGTTGGGACCAAAGTTGCGGATGGCGCTGTACCAAAGGCAGAACTACTTCGAGCACAGTCAACAACCAAACTGGCGGAAATCGAACTTTCAACTGCCGAGGCTACAGCTGCGCAACAACGCCTGGCGCTCGCTTCATTGTGGGGCTCGGCGGAGAGCGGATTCCATGTTGATGGTTCGCTCGACGATTGGTTGATTTCCGATTCGATCAGTTCCCGAGAATTGCAAATTGAAGACAATCCGGAATTGGCAAGCCTGCGCGAACAAGTGCGTGCCAAAAACGCAGAGATCCGTTTGGCAAAGGCTACCGGCAAACCCGACGTCAGTTTGGGAGCAGGTTACCGACGCCTTCACGACGACGGCAGCAATGCATTTCTTGTTTGGGCCGCAATCCCATTGCCTCTCTTCAATCGAAACCAGGGCGGTATCGCCGAAGCAGTTGCGCGATTGAGTCAATCGGAAGCGGAACTGGCATCGACTCGCCAAAGGATCGAGGGTGAGATAAGTCAACTACTGGTGCTCGCGAAGGCGCAGCAGAAACAGGTCAGTGTTCTGCGGGAACAAGTGATCCCGCCTGCACAAGAGGCGATGGAGGAAATCGATTTTGCTTATAGACTTGGCTCGCAACCTTACATTAATGTGCTCGACGCGCAACGAACGTTGTCTGAACTTCAAAGTCTGTTGATTGATGCACTCGTTGCTGGAGCCCGGGCCACTACTGAAATAGAACAATTAATTGGTCACCGATTGAATCCGGTGAGGAGATAGCCATGAAGACATCTGTACTCATAACCATTGTGGCGGTCGCAGTCTTGGCTGTCGCCGGATTTTTCGTGCTTCGAAGCGAGCCACCGGCAGCTACTGACGAACACGATCACGCAGAGCATGCGGAAGAACCAGGCGGCCAAGCCGCTCACGAAAAGGAAGGTGAAGTTGACGGTCACAGCGAAGACGAACACGCCGATGAGGGTCACGTGGGACACGACCACGAAGGCGGCGAGGAATCCGAAGGGGATCACGCCGATGAGGTGATTAGTCTAAGCGATGAGCACCTTCTCGAGAATGATGTGACGTTTGCCAAAGCTGGACCTGGTGTAATTCGATTTGAAATCGAAATGCCGGGCGAGATTGTACTCAACGCCGACAAAGTGGCGCACATTGTTCCTCGATTCCCTGGTATTGCGCAAAAAGTTTACAAGGATCTTGGCGACGAGGTACAAGAGGGCGAAGCCTTAGCCGTCATTCAGAGTAATCAAAGCGTTGCTCCATACGAAGTGAAATCACTTGTCAGTGGGACCATTATTGAGAAACACTTGACACTTGGAGAATTTGTCCGAGACGATACTGATATCTACGTCGTTGCAGACCTGTCAACCGTCTGGGCGAAGATCAGTGTTTATGCGAAATATATGCAGCAGGTCAAGAAGGGACTAAAAGTACGACTAACCGCTACCGGAATTGGCGACGTTGCCGAAGGGAGCATAGACTATGTCGGCCCAATTGTGGGAGAGAAGACTCGCACGGGTAGCGCACGGGTAGTACTTCAGAACAGGAATCGAATGTGGCAACCGGGTGTTTTCGTGACGGCCCGGATTACAATCGACCAATTTTCTGTGCCCCTTGCAGTGCCTGATGAAGCGATACAGACCGTCGAGGGAAAACCGAGCGTCTTTGTACGCGCTGCTGGCGGATTTACTGTTCGTTCAGTCGAGCTTGGCCGCTCCGATGGCCAGACCGTGGAAATATTACACGGACTCGCATTGGGCGAGGAGTACGCCGCCTCCAACAGTTTCTTACTGAAGGCGGAACGAGGCAAATCTGAAGCAGCACACGAACATTAGGAGAGCAACATGAAAGAGATTAGAGCAATAATACAACCGCATATGCTCTCGCGTGTCCGCGAAGGGCTCGAAGAACTTTCACACTTTCCAGGCATGACCGTCACAAAATGCCGTGGATTGGGTCGTGGTCGTGGACAAGGCGGCAGCTTCGTACAGACAGAAGACGAACTTCAGTATCATGACAGAGAGTGTCTAATCATTGTCTGTAGTGACGAACAATGTTCCGAGATCGTCGACGTTATCGCTTCAAAGGCACACACCGGCAACCCTGGCGACGGTATCATAAGTCTCTGCGAAGTGGCCGTTGTCACGCGAATTCGTACTGGTCAAACCGGTCCGGACGCGGTATAGGAGTATGACACATGCTTGACAAGATTCTAAATTTCTCGATTCAACACCGATGGCTGATCATGATTGCAGTGGCCGGAATTGCGGTACTCGGCATTTTCAATTTCAATAAACTGCCAATTGATGCCGTACCCGACATAACCAATGTGCAGGTACAGATTAACACCGAAGCCCCTGCCATGTCACCACTCGAGGTTGAAAAACAAATCACATTTACAGTTGAGACAGCCATGGGCGGCATCCCCGGTGTTCTCTACACGCGGTCGCTGTCGCGCTATGGTCTCTCGCAGGTTACCGTGGTATTTGTGGACGGCACGAACATCTATTTTGCACGACAACTGGTCAACGAACGCTTGCAGGAGGCCAAAGGGAACCTGCCCCCAACAGCCGGAGAACCTACAATGGGGCCGATCTCCACTGGTCTGGGCGAAATCTACAGTTGGACGATTGAAGCGGAACCGGGAGCGACCAAACCCGACGGCTTACCTTATACCTCGACTGATCTCCGAGAGATACAAGATTGGGTCGTCAAACCTCAATTGCGAACCGTTCCGGGTGTTACCGAAGTCAATACTATTGGAGGCTATGAGAAACAGTTCCACGTGACTCCCGATCCGACAAAGCTCGTCTCCTATGGGCTAAGCTTTCACGATGTCATGGAGGGACTTTCACGGAACAACACAAGCGCCGGTGCAGGTTACATAGAACATAAGGGCGAGCAGTACCTCATCCGCGTGCCTGGATTGGTGAGTGATATCAGCGATATTCAGAATATCATTGTCGGCGAGGATGACGGAACCCCCATTTTTATCCGCGACGTTGCAAACGTAGATCTCGGAAAGCAACTACGCACAGGCGCTGCCACTGAAAACGGTGAAGAAGTTGTCTTAGGTTCAGTCTTTATGCTGATGGGTGAAAACAGCCGAACAGTAGCGAAGCGCGTTGGTGATAAGATGGAGGAAGTCAATAGGAGTCTGCCCGAAGGTGTAATTGCGCGGACCGTACGCGACCGGACTCAATTAGTTGATGCCACTTTACGCACCGTTCGCAACAACCTCTTCGAAGGCGCAGTCCTGGTGGTCGTCGTGCTCTTTGTGTTGGTGGGAAACTTCCGAGCTGCACTGTTGGTTTCTCTGACAATTCCACTCTCAATGCTTTTTGCTGTAACAGGCATGGTACAGTCAAAGATTAGCGGCAATTTGATGAGTCTCGGTGCAATCGACTTCGGCATTATTGTCGATGGCGCTGTTGTAATGGTAGAAAATATCATAAGGCGATTTGCTGAACGACAGCAGCACTTAGGAAGGGTGCTGTCGCGTGGTGAACGCTTGGAAGAGGCATTCGAGAGCGCGCGCGAAGTCGCCAAGCCAACGCTTTTCGGTGTAGGTATTATCATGATCGTATACTTACCGATTCTCACTTTGGAGGGAGTCGAAGGAAAAATGTTTTTGCCTATGGCCGAGACCGTGCTGCTCGCTCTGGGCGGGGCGCTCATCTTCACCTTTACCTTCATTCCGGCGGGGATAGCCATTTTCCTATCTGGCCGAATCTCTGAAAAGGAAAGTATCATTGTCCGAGGAGCAAAGCGAGTGTACGAGCCGCTCCTCCACGGGGCGATTCGCAATCGGTGGGCTGTCGTCACTGTTGCGACCGCATTCATTGCGTTTTGCCTGCTGGTTTCGACTCGTATGGGAAGTGAGTTCATCCCTCAACTTGACGAAGGCGACATGGCAGTTCAGGCAATGCGGATACCATCGACCAGTCTGTCACAAGCGGTCGAAATGCAGAATCATCTTGAAAAGGCCATCCTTACTGTGCCCGAGGTCGAACGAGTCTACGCGCAGACAGGGACACAGGAGGTAGCTACTGATCCGATGCCTCCATCTGTATCAGACGTCTTTATAATTATGAAACCCCGTTCTGCATGGTCCGACCCGGACAAACTGAAGACGACTCTTGTCAAAGAGGTCGAAGGCGTTATCGCTGATTTGCCGGGCAATAATTACGAATTCACTCAGCCCATTCAGATGCGCTTCAACGAGCTTATTTCCGGCATTCGAAGCGACGTCGCAGTAAAGATCTTCGGCGATGATCTGGACGTGATGCTCAAAAGCGGTCAACAAATTGCGAGTATCCTTCAAGACATCCCGGGGGCAGCAGACGTAAAAGTAGACCAAGTCTCTGGTCTACCGATTCTGACAATCGACATCGATCGCAATTCAGTCGCCCGTTATGGGCTCAATATCGCCGATGTGCAAGAGGTCGTAGAGGTCGCTGTCGGTGGCACTTCGGTTGGAGAAGTCTATCAAGGTGATCGCCGATTTGAGCTCGTCGTTCGGTTGCCGGAGGAGGTTCGCCGAGACGTTGAGGCCCTGGAGTTCCTGCCAATTCCTTTGCCGGATCGCCAGGAGAGTGGTTCCGGTGCAAAACTTGCGAGCTTTGCGTTTTCCTCGGAGTCCGATCCCGGCTATGTGACTCTCGGCGCTATCGCTAACATTAGTATCGCCGAAGGACCGAACCAAATTAGCCGTGAAAATGGAAAACGTCGTGTCGTAGTGCAGGCCAACGTTCGCGGACGCGACATCGGCTCATTTGTCGAGGACGCACAGCGCCGAATAAACGTGGAGGTAAAGCTACCGGCAGGGTATTGGAAGACCTGGGGTGGTCAGTTCGAAAATCTCCTTGCCGCAAAGGAGCGTTTGTTGTTTGTAGTGCCGGTCGCCTTGCTACTCATCTTCGCGCTGCTTTTCGCTACATTCAACTCGATTAAGGATTCGATACTGGTATTCACTGGTATTCCACTTGCACTCACTGGCGGCATCTTAACACTCTGGTTGCGAGGAATTCCACTCTCCATCTCGGCTGGAGTCGGATTCATTGCACTTTCGGGAATTGCTGTGTTGAACGGTCTCGTCATGGTGTCATTCATTAACAAGTTGCGTGACGAAGGCCTACCACTTGAAGATGCTATCAGTCGCGGTGCTCTTACGCGGTTGCGTCCAGTACTTATGACCGCTCTTGTAGCCTCCCTCGGCTTTGTACCGATGGCGATTGCTACCGGATCAGGAGCGGAAGTGCAACGACCACTGGCGACCGTCGTAATCGGCGGCATATTGTCGTCGACATTTCTGACCCTGGTTGTGTTGCCTGCGCTGTATCGCATATTTCATGGGGTAAATCCAGCTCCAGAGGCAACAGGCACGTAAACCCGAATCCGCGTAGAGTATTCTCTAACATGGAGAGTACTTTACGCGAACTAAAGAAGTCGCTGCAGCACCACGGTAGTATGGGGCTAAGCGACATGTTGATGAACATTGACGGGGACATGTATGGCGGCTATGTGGTAATTTGCGCACAGGGTCTAAGTTAGATTGAGCAGACGCACAGAATTAGACAGACA
>CAUJJY010000163.1 GCA_963205155.1 Candidatus Zixiibacteriota bacterium
CTCACGGAAATCTAATGCCCGGCCAGAAATACGAGCGACTGACAATGCGGGGGGACGGCATCGTGATGGTTGGTGAGGGAATCAACGACGTGGTTGCGCTCTCGGGATCGGATGTTTCAGTTTCGTTGGCGCGATTCGGAAACGACATACCCGCGCAGCATTCGGATATTATCTTCTTTGGCGATAATCTCAATCCCCTACCCAAGGTGATTAAGTTGGGCAGGCGGACGCTTTCAACGATCAAAGTCAACATTGCGGTTGCGTTTGCGATCAAGGCGGTTTTCCTTGTGCTCGCAGCTCTTGGATTTGCGAATATTTGGATGGCGGTGGTGGCGGATATGGGAGCTTCCCTGCTGGTGATATTTAACAGTCTGCGATTGCTGAAGTAGCAGCCACACGGCGAGCGTTCGCTTGCGCAGAGGTCTTAAACTTCCCAGATTCACAACATGCTTGATTATTGCGGCAAGATTGCCGGCGTTGTGATTTGCGACGACACTTTGCGTTATGTCACAGCGCTGCCGACAGGAAATGGCCTTGAGATTTGCGACTCCGGTGAGTTCGGAATAACCGAAGCGGACGAATCACAGTTTCTGCCTTTGCTGGGCTGTAAGTGTGTCTACGGTATCAATCGTTCGCAATACCATCGCAAGCGTTTGTATCTGGCAGAGGATTTGGCGGCTTCTGATCCGGAACAATTCCTGTGGGAACTGTCGCGGTCATCGGCGGACCAGATTGAGAACTACCTTTACTCGCTACTGCAACTGCAACCGACCGACAAGGGGATTCATATCGAGTGTCTTTCTATCAATCGCAAAACTTTCGTCAAGATTGGCGAGTTGTTCGAGCAGCATCGCCTCACTTTGGACAAGATGATCTTTGAGCCGGACGCGACTCGACAGTGTATCAAACCGCTGGTTACGGATGATCGAGCGGTATTTCTGCGAGTCGAAGACGAGTTTGTGAATTTGCAGATGTACAGGCACGGGCATTTAGTGGCGATGGAGATGTTGCGAGGAAAGAGTGGAGACTTCCTTTCGGCGCCGGAGAGTGTTGTCGAAGAGATCGGCATTTTGCTGATGTCGATTTACGGCGGCCGGCCGCTGAAGAGGAAGGTGACTATGATAATTGCCGGAGACGCTGCGCGGGAAAGCATCAGTGCGTTAATGATTAGATCACTTCCCTACGAGTTTCAGTTGCTCGATCTGCCTTTTGACAAGCTCAAGATTACCTCTGGTACATTATCTACCCAGCAATTGCATTATTATTTCTCCCCTCTTGCGCTCTGTTATGCTTATAATAGGAGCCAGAAATGCGCATCATCGCCGGAGAAAAACGCGGCCTTGTCCTTAAGACCGTAACTTACGAGGGTTTTCGCCCGACACTTGACCGTGTCAAAGAATCGCTGTTCGGTATACTTGCACCGCACATACGCGATGCACGTGTGCTTGACTTATTTGCCGGGTCGGGTGCGTTGTCATTTGAAGCGGTATCGCGGGGAGCGGCATCGGCGCTGATGATAGACAATGACAAACGCGCCGCGAAAGTCATTGAGCAGAATCTGGCGAAGACCGGGTTTGGCGATCGCTGCAAGTTTGCACTGGCGGACTTCGAGGCTGCGGGAAAAACGGTTGCGCGTGGGATGCAATTTGATTTAGTTTTTGCGGACCCGCCTTATGATGGCGGTTTCGGGCAACGGTTGCTGAATCATCTCCGAGCTGTTGATCTGATTGCGCCGGAAGGACTTCTGTCACTGGAGATGTCGCGCAAAGAGATGGCGGATTTGGACATTACCGGCTATGAAGTATTGCGTCCCAAGCGATTTGGATTCACCTTCGTTTGGATAATGAGGAGAGTTTAGTTGAGACGAGCAGTCTACCCAGGGAGCTTTGATCCGATCACTTTCGGCCATGTCGACTTGGTGAGGCGGGCGGCGGTGATGTTTGACGAAGTAGTGGTCGCAGTGGCGGACAATCCGAATAAGAAAGTACTGTTCACGCACGACGAGCGGCGCGACATGGCAGTTGATGCGCTCAAGGACATACCCAATTCGCGGGTGATCGTGTTTCGCGGGTTACTGGCTAACCTCGTGGAACAGGAAGATTGTTGCGCGATTATCCGCGGTATGCGCGCAGTCAGCGACTTCGAGTATGAATTTCAGATGGCGCTGATGAACCGCAAGCTGTCGCCGAAAGCGGAGACTGTCTTCCTGGTGCCGTCGCTGCGTTATGTGTACCTAAGCTCGAATACAATTAAGGAAGTTGCCAAGCATGACGGCAAGATCGACGATTTGGTACCAGAAATTGTGTTGAAGCACTTGAAGGAAAAATTCGGACACAAGTAGAGCAGTATATTAGATGTCGTGCCGCCAATTGCCTGCCGGCACAGGAGATAATGCCCGTCTTCGGCCAACCCAGAGTCGGCCACAGAATCAGACGAAATTTTTGGAGGATCCCGCGTGACAGAGAATGCCACCGACCAGCATTTAGTTAGAGTACAGAAATTACAGGCGCTCCGCGAAGCCGGAGTTGAGCCGTTTGCCTATAGCTACAGCAAGACCCATGACTCGGCGCAATTGATTGAGAATTTCGAAACGATCGCGGCGGCGCAGACGACAGTCAGCATCGCCGGCCGGTTGATGACGATCCGTTCGATGGGTAAGTCGATCTTTGCCAATCTTCAGGATGACAGCGGACAAATACAGATTTATGTCAAGAAGGATGCCGTGGCCGAAGGCGAGTTTGAAGTCTTCAAGAAGGCCGACATCGGTGACATTTTTGGTGTCGAAGGCTATCTCTTTCTCACGAAAATGGGCGAAAAGAGTGTGCATGTCAGTAAGGTGACACTTCTGGCTAAGAGTCTGCGTCCGATGCCGGAGAAGTGGCATGGACTGCAGGA
>CAUJJY010000164.1 GCA_963205155.1 Candidatus Zixiibacteriota bacterium
CCACAATGAGTCTGCCCCAGAGGTGATTTAGATTGCACGCCTTCAAACGATCAGTCCATTTCCACCCGGCAGCACTGATAGCAGTTTGTCTTCGAGTTCCTGCCATTCCGATTCTGGATCCGACTGACTAACAATACCTGCGCCCGTGAACAAGCTTATCGAATTACTGCGCACGACGGCCGACCGAATTCCAACGGCAAACTCGCAATGCTCCGCCCCAACTACACCAATGGCGGAGGCATACCAACCGCGTGAGAACGATTCTATGCTTCGCAGCAAGTCCAGTGCGGCTTGTTGAGGATTACCGCAGACAGCGGCAGTCGGATGAAGCGCAGTCAGTGCTTCTCCAATAGTCGCGTTGCCGTTCAAGATCGCGCGAAATTCCGATATCAAATGTTGGACGCGCGACAACTTCATGACCGAGGCTGTTGATGAAAACTCAATCTTCTCGCAGAGTGGCTCTAACGAATCTGTGATACCTTCAACGACGATGCTCTGCTCCACCCTATCCTTAGCATTTGTGCGCAGGCGGTTTTCCAAAGCGAGATCTTCAATCTCGCTGGCGCCACGGCGAATTGTACCGGCAACGGCTTCAGTGCTAAGGAGCCTGCCATTGCACAGGAATAAGCGCTCCGGTGACAAGCTCAAGAAAGCCGCTTCTTCAGATGGTGAATACATGATGCGATAACAGCCGGCGGCGCTTTCGGCGAGATGATCGAGCAGTTCGGCCGGGTCTGTAACTGTCGTCAACTTAAAGTCGGATCGGCGTGCCAAGACGATCTTATTGATTTGTCCGGTTGAGATGGCTTGGATCGACGTGCTAACTGCCTGGTGCCACTCATCGTGGCCTGGAGTATCGAGACGTTCGGACAAACCAAGATCACAGTCTTGCAGGTCTTCGTGGTTTTCGAGCGTACGCGCCAGAGCAAGGATACGATCGATATAGAATTGCTGGTCAATTGTAGGATCGAGAAACATCGTTATAAACGCGCTGGTCTGACTGCCGTCGCGAACGATGCATATTTCTGGCAAATGAATACACTGTCTCGGAAAACCGAGCCAAGTATCGTCCGCAGGCATGCTGCGGTCGAACACTTCGCCAACGAATGCTCGTAACTGACCACTGCGATCGGTACGGCGCAAGAATGCTTGGAGTTCATCGAGTCGTTTCGATAATGTTGTTCCACGCCAGTCGAAATGCTTCAATACATCGCCGCCCCCCCCATACTCTAACGTTCGATCACGATTGCTCCAATAGTAGCGAAGCGGCGACGATAGAGAATTAAGCCAGGCGAGTATATTCACCTGGTCAAGCGGAATCTGAATGGTTAACGGCGATGCTTGCGCGGTTTGATCATGTAGTCTAATGCGCGATTCTTCAGTAGCAATAATCTCTGCCAATTTACCGGGGTCAAAGAGTGCGGAGGCGCTATTCATTCGGCTCGCGATCCGATTTGTGACTGGAAAATTCCTGGCGAGCGGCGAATATTCGGCGGGCTCTCACAACCAACGATTCAAACTGGTCAAGATTAAGCGCCTGCTTGCCATCGGACAAGGCTTTACTGGGATCCGGATGGACTTCGATCATGATGCCGTCGCTACCGGCTGCGATCGCAGCCAGCGCAAGCGCCTCTACCAAGTCGGTTCGTCCGGCGGCATGTGAGGTATCGGCAATGACCGGATAGTCGGTCTTATCCTTTGCCAGCACCAATGCCGCCAAATCCAACGTGTGCGCGAACTCTGGTTCAAACGTCCTGATTCCGCGCTCGCAAAGCAAGATCTGATTGTTACCGCCGCGGCTCACATATTCTGCTGCAGATAACCACTCCGACAGTGTTGCCGACATACCCCGCTTTAGCAGTACTGGTCGATTCACCGATCCGAGCGCCGTCAACAAAGTATAGTTGTACATGTTGCGTGAACCGACTTGCAGGATATCAGCGTATTCAGCCACCGTATCGATTTGCCCGCGATCCATGACCTCCGTGATGACGAACATCCCGTGTGCATCCGCGTGTTCGCGCAAAATACGCAGTCCAGCTATTCCCATCCCCTGGAAGGAGTCAACTTTGGTGCGCGGTTTGAATGCGCCGCCGCGCAGGAATCGGACGCCAAGCCTCTTGAGCCGCTCGGCGATGATCCTGACATGCTCCGAGGACTCAACGGCACAAGGTCCCGCAATAATCGTCAATTCCTTGCGGTCGAGAATTTGGTCATAACACGACTTTTCGGAATGCCGAATGAGGTTGATAGCAGGGCTGTGGATTCCGGCCGCCGCGATTTTCGATTCGACTGCGACGGTCATTTGGCCAAGTACGCGGACAACAGTGCGATCATGTCGGGTGAGCTCGAAATCGATTCCGGCGTCTTTCAATATTGTCAAAAAGACTTGTGACTTTTCGTCACTGTGGGCGAAGCTATAGATCACTTCTTTATCCCTGTATACAGCGAAACGATCCCAAGAGTCAATGGACGGCACTTGATCTCTTCGAAGCCCGCCCGGTACATCAATTCGCCAAATTGGGCTCCGTGGGGATAGGTCTCAATGGTCTTGTTTAGATAACTATACGCATAGCCGTCTCCGGAAACCAAGCGGCCGACCAGCGGAACTATGCGGCGAAGATAAAATAGATGCAGCGATCTCATTACGCGATTTTCGGGTAAAGAAAACTCGAGGACGATAATTTTGCCCCGTTTACGCAGTAGTCGATGCAGCTCGCGGAGGCACACCTCGGTGTCGGGCATATTGCGAATTCCGAAGGCGATTGTCGCGGCATCGATTGATTCATTGGCGGCTGGGATGTTCATTCCGTCGCCGCAGACCAGGAGTATCCGGTCGGTAAGTTTCTGGTGAGCTACTTTGGTTGATGCAAGTTCGAGCATCTGCTCGGCCCGGTCAATTGCAATTACGTGTCGATTGTCTGCGGCAATTGCTGCAGCCAGCGCAACATCACCGGTGCCGCAGGCTAAATCAAGAACGCGCCGGTGCAAATCTGAATCCAGTTCCTTAATCGCGATCCGGCGCCAGTACCGGTCCATCCCCAGTGAAAGCAAGCGATTGAGCAGGTCATAACGTTGGCTGATGTTATCGAACATGCGATAGACATCGACGCGCGACGGCGACTCAATCGGTACTCTGATGGTAATCTCCTTCATTCGCTTCCATTCATCCGGCATTCAAAGTGTGCCGGAAAGCTAATTAATATACGTATCGAGACGTGCCGATGCAACCGCTTCTCCGGTTGCGCTAAACGATTGTATTGCAGCGCATTGTGGTAGTTAATCCTGTCAATCTGATGGAACAGAAATCACGGCAACTGGAATTGACGCTGGTGGCTCACCTAATACAAGGTCCGTTGCCGGGAATCTTGTGAGCAGTTGGTGATAGGAGTTGGATGTCTTTAAATCGATGACCTGACAAATTGATGACTGGTTGTTGAAGAATAATCTTGATCGGGAATAGGTAATGTAACCGAGAAAGTTGTGCCCTTACCGACAGAACTCTCAACCGAAATATCTCCGCCAAAGGAGTTGAAGATGTTCTTACAAATTGAGAGCCCCAGTCCTGTTCCATGTACAGCGTCCTTGCCCCAAACACCTTTCGTCGAGAAGAACGGGTCAAAGATGCGTCGGATATTTTCCGGTGATATTCCGATTCCGGTGTCGCCGACCTTGACGATAACGGTGCTCTCCATCTTTACGGCAGAAATCGTGATTACTCCACCGTCGGTAATTGCCTGGCAGGAATTGATTATCAAATTCAAGAATGCCTGCTGGGCGCGATTTGCCGAGACCATGACTTTGGGCAGGTCCTCAAAGTGTGTGACAATCTCGATTCTCTTATCCTCAAGTTCTTTGCTGGTAAAGCGCAGAGTCGACCTGATCAATTCTTCGAGATCAAGCAGTTCGAGATCATCCTGACGCCGACGCGAGTAGGTGAGAAGCGACAGGGCAATTTCATTGGCCTTTTCACCAATGGCGATAATCTGTTCAAACGCATCACGAGCCTCTTCCACGCCCCCCGGCTCATTGAGGCAATCAAGGGCAAAGCTGGCGTTTCCGATGATGCCGGCAAGATAATTCTTGAACTCGTGGGCGATGCCGGCTGCCAAGGTTCCGATCGACGTCATTTTGTCGGCTTCCATCATTCGTTCGCGGCGTTCGTAGTCTTCCGTTAAGTTGCGGGCGATAATGGCATAGGAATCAATGCCTCCTACGGAAACGTGGCTTACCGACAACTGCAGTGGGAACTTGCCCTGCTCGGAGTGAATTCCGACAGTCTCAAATGACAACCGTTCACCCTTATCGGGAAAAGCTCGATCTCCGAACCCTGGTACCAGTTCTTCGAACTGAAGGCCAATTACAGCAGAAACCGGCAGGCCAAAAATCGAATGTGCGGCGTCGTTGAAGATTTGAATTCGGCGCTCGCTGTCAATAACAACGATTCCGTCGCCGGCAGAACTAAGAATTGCATCCAAGCGGGCTTCGTTTTCGACGATTCGCTGCTCCGCGAATTTTCTTTCGGAAATGTCGCGGACGATGGCGACGTACTTCACCTGGTCGCCGAGCTGCAACGGACTAATGGCAATGTCCATGGGGAAGACATAATCGCCGGTCCGCAGTCCCAGCACTTCATGCACACCCCTGATCAACGAACTGGCAAAGGCGGCATTTGAGTGCCGCAGCACCTCCAAATATTGTGAGCGATGCGGCTCGGCAACTAAAGCGGCAATGTTGCGGCCGCGAAGCTGTTGTTCATCTGCATCGAAAATTCTGACGGCTGAAGGATTTACGGACTCGATGGTGCCGTCCCGGTCGACGAGAATAATTCCGTCTACGGCTGATGATACCAGCGTGTTGAGTTTCATCAGGCTGTCGCGCAGCGCGGTTTCCATGCGGATCCGCTCGCTCATATCGCGCACCGAAGCCAGAATAATTGCGTCTCCGGAGATAATCAACTTCTTGAGCGTCACCTCGGTATCGATTTCTTCGCCATCTTTGCGCAGATGCCTCCAGGTGAAGGACTGTTCGGCGCCGGCTTCGGCTGCGGCCAGGTATTGACGGGCAGCCTCGTCCGAGGTGCGTCCGTCCGGTTGAATTTCCGGCGAGAAGTCGGCCGGTGTTCGGCCGCAAATCTCTGATCGACTGCACTTGAATATCTTGGCGGCTTGAGCATTGCAGTCGACAAAGGCTCCGTCGACCAGAAAAAGTCCTTCATCGGCGCTTTCAAAGAGCGCTCGATACAAAGTCTCGCTTTCGCGAATCCTGGCCTCGGCATTTCGACGCTCGGTAATTTCCTCGATGAGGCCGATGTAGTGGTTGGGTTCCCCATTTTCGCTGCTGAATTCGACGACCGACAACCGGACCCAAATTGTCTTGCCATCCTTGCGGATATAGCGTTTTTCGTATTGAACGAGCTGGCGGTGATCGCTCCTTTCTTTCTGCATACGGTCAAGTTCCGCAGCGATATCATCGGGATGGGTGATCTCCAGGAAGTTTTTCCCGCGCAATTCTTCTGCACTATATTGGACCATGCGCTGAAATGCGGGGTTGCTGTCGAGAATTATGCCGTCGTGGTCGACGGTTGCCATCCCGAATCCTGCTGTATCGAAAACTCTGCGAAAACGCTCTTCACTGATACGCAGTTCTTCTTCGATCACTTTCTGCGCAGTGATGTCGATTAGCATGCCGTTCCAGGTTTCCATCCTGTCTTGTCGATTCTGCAATAAGGCGGAACCACGGATCCAGCGGGTCTCACCCCGGACGATGCAGCGGAACTCGTGACTCCAGAAGTCTGCCGGTTCGTTATAATTGGTCATCGCACTCTGAATTGACATCAAATCATCCGGATGAACGATCCGGTAGATGATCGACGGATCCCGGATGATGGCATCGGCGGAATAGCCGAAGATACTTTCGACACTGTCACTTATAAACGGGAAATGCATCGAGCCGTTGGCTTTGAGGCAGAATTGATATACAACACCGGGCAATCCTCCCGTGAGCTGACGCAGTTGATTGGCACTCTGCCGAAGAGACTCTTCCATCTTCTTGCGTTCGGTGATGTCAATGCCCACGGCCACTAAACCCGCGGATGAGCCGTCGAGATTTCTGACCGGGGCCTTATGCAGAAGAATGTTAACTATCTCACCGTTTGCCGTCGGGATAGCACCTTCCTCAACGATCTCAACTTGACGCTCCATTAGTTCGCGGTCACGCGCACTAATCCGGTCGCATTCTGAATTAGGGAAGACTTCGTAAACCGATTTTCCAACGAATTCTTCTTCCTTGATTTCGAAATAGCGTTCAAACGCCAAGTTACATCCCTGATATCGCAAGTCTCGGTCCTTGTAATATACCGGCAACGGAATGGCGTCGAGAATCTCGTGCAGTCGATTATTTAGTTCGGCCAGTTCAAGTTCGACCTTTTTGCGGTCCGAGAGATCACGGATGATGCAGGAGAGGAATTCAAGTTCGCCTTCCGCGGAGCGGTGTGAAGTGAAAACAAGTGAAGCAGGTACTTCTCGCCCCCTTGCGTCGATCATGGTGGCTTCACCCTGCCAAATACCGTCGCGGATGACGGTCGGAAACGCTACACCGCGAATGAACTCCAGAGACTCCGGAGAGTAGAGTTTGTCAAGATTCAGCTTGGTCACGGGCGCCGATTCAGATGCACCAACAAATTCCCGACAAGCACGATTCATGTATATGAATTCGTACTGGGGATTAATCATGCCCACGATGTCGGTGGTCTGATCGAAGAGGTCCTTGAAGCGTTTCGATTCGTTTAAGGCGCGGTTCCATCCCGTGACATCCATTCCGAAGACCGCCACCCGGATAACCCGACCGCGACCATCGGCAATCGGTCGCAGGTAGACATGCATATAGTGGTTTTCATATGATTGCACAAAATCGTGTTTCTGTCCGCTTTCAACGGTTTGGCGGAACTGGAGCCAGCCCTGATGCATTAATTCTGCCGGCAAGATTTCATAGCCGAGCTTTCCGACAATTCCTTCCCGCTGGAGCCCAATTCGCTTTGCCAACACGTCATTGGCAGCAAGAACGCGGCCATCAGAATCCAAGAGCAAGGCGATGCCCGGACTGGCATCAATTAAGGCACGCAACGTTTCTTCGCTTTCGGCCAAGAGATCGGAGGCTTTCTTGCGGTCGGTAATGTCGAACATTGCGCCATCAAGCCACTGCAGCTTGCCGTCGGCTCCGGCAATAGCCTGGCCACGTTCCGACAGCCAGATGACTTCACCCTTGGCATTGATGATGCGGTACTCGAGACTGTAAGGCGTTCCGTGCTTGATCGCATTGTCTACTGCTGACGCCACTTTGCCGGAATCAGCCGGGTGGATGATACTTCCGAAACTGCGCACCTTGTTGTCGATGAAATCCGAAGCCGGATAACCGGTAATGCGTTCGACATTATCACTGACAAATTCAAGCGGCCAATCGTCAGTGATCCGCGCGCGATAAATTGCACCGGGAATGTTGGCGACCACTGTGCGGAAGCGGTTCTCACTCTCGCTCAACAACTCGAACTGGTGCGAGCGATCACGCTCTGAACGAGACAAGTTACGGGCGACAATGAGTCCGAAGGCGGCAACCAAGACTGCAATGACGAGCGCCGAAGAGTTGACGATTGCCTGCAGCGACTGCCACTGATTAAACTCGATGTTGAATTGCTCGGTCACACGAACGACTATTGCCATACGCTCACGTCGGACTGCATCGAGTGACCGGATGACGGCGGCAGTGTTCCTCTCCCAATTTCGGTAACGGCCGGCCACCTGCTCCGCGGTCAGACTCGCGAAGGGTGCTGTCAGGCCGGCAAAGGCTGGTTCGAGAGAGTCTGTGGATGTTGCCAGTTCTGCAAGCGAAGAGTAAATGTCGCCGATTTCATTGGCTACCATCGGTGGGACCGAAAACGCTTGAAGTGCGCGGATGCATCGTTGCATTCTCTCGACCCGATGCAAAAAGTGAGTCTGATTTTCAGGATTACCGGCTGGGGCGGCTTCATCCAATGACTGTATCTCGATTTGTTCGAGCGAGGTTCGGATTGAGTCCTCGATCGTCCGCCAGGCAATCCACCGCGCATTGAAGTCTGTACCGGCGGCTGCCTTTTCTTCGATTCTCTCGTCGCCTATGTACGTGACGATCTTCGCGCAGGTCGACAGGATTATTAGTGCGAGGAAGATGTAGAGCAATCGCGTGCTATTTGAAACGCCCTTCGCGAGCCGTAGGGTCGTAGAGTGTGCCCGCTCACTTGACAATGATGTTTTCACTACGCCTATTGCCTCATACCAACTTATATGCAGTACTTCTTTCGATTCTGATGCGCACAAGCGCTTCGAATCATTTGCCCGGCACCCTTTAATGACGCAGTTATCGTTGGATTACTCCCACGATACAATTGCCATCAGTTAGATTATCGGAATTCCACGGAAAACAATGAGGCGGGCGGAGTTAACAAGTTGATTTGATTGAAAAGTGTTTCATTCTGAATCGGTCGGCATAGCGCTTGACTCGAGAATTCGGGCGAAAAGTTGCATCTCCGGCGGCACTGCCCGGTGAGCGAGGATGCCGTCATGCCATCGTTTGATAAACTGGGGGTCTTAGATATGTCCTCGAACCGGGCGCCGGAGAAAGCCTCCATCGCGCCGGGTATCGCGGTCAGGACCAACGCGTAGACAAGTCGGACTTTGAGGTTCTGCATATACTCGACCGCGAATTCGATCAATGCAGCCTGCAGTTCACTGCGAAGATAGTCGGGGTAAAGGTAGGGTCCGATGACCTCACACTCGCCATCATCAATCGAAATGCGGATGTAGCCGAATGGCAGGTGATTTTCAAAACCGATGAAATAGTGAGTTGAGCATTCGGATGCGTGTTCGTGCAATCCGGCATAATCATCATTTGCGAAGTGATTCAGTGCATCATTAAGATCTCGGACGGCGTTCTCGCGGATATCGGCAAGTAGCGTCACGGCGTGTTTGCCGGCTCGAACAATTCGTACTTCAGGCATTGCGGATTCGAACCCTGAATTCTCTGCTGCTGGAGATCCAGATCACGCCAAGCAGCGATATGGCAGGTACGGAGCGGTATTTCACTTGAGCAGATTTCTCAATAAACGGCGACAATCAAATCCATGCTAATTTGAAATTGTCTGATCCCGTTCTGGTCCAGTCGAAAGGATGCTGATTTTTGCTCCGGTAAATTCTTCGATCTTCTTAAGGTAGGCTTGCGCATTGGCGTCAAGATCGGCGAATGACTTGGCTCCGCCAATCGGCTTCTTCCAGCCGGGCATGGACACATACACCGGTTCGACATGCTTGAAATGGAAATTTGACTGCGGCGGCGTGTCACAGATTTTGCCGAAGAAGTTGTAACCGACACAAACCTTGATTTCGTCAAGTCCATCGAGAACATCCATCTTCATCAGCGCAATGTCATCGACACCGTTGATGCGCACGGCGTACTTGAGCAGCACCAGATCAATCCACCCGCAGCGACGCGGTCTTCCCGTAGTTGAACCATACTCGTTGCCTTGTTCTCGCAGCCGGTTGCCGGTTTCGTCGAGAAGTTCGGTTGGAAATGGCCCGCTGCCGACACGAGTCTGGTATGCTTTAACTATGCCGGTGATGCGTCCGAGATGTTTACAGCCGATACCCAGCCCGGTCAATACACCGCCGATGGTTGTATTCGACGAGGTAATAAACGGGTAGGTGCCGAAGTCAACGTCCAGCAGTGTTCCTTGTGCGCCTTCAAAGAGAATCTTCTTGCCGCCGCGAATCGATTCGTCGAGGAATTCGGCAACGTCGCAGATCAATGCCCGCGCTTCTTCACGCTTGGCGACAAAGGTTTCAAAGGTCAGTTCGATATTGGGACGCTGATCGGCAGGCAGTCGGTCGAAGATGTGTTTCTTGAGTTCGAAATTTTCCTTGATCTTGCAGCGCAAGACGTGATCGTCAAAAATATCCGCGAACTGAATACCGCAACGCCCGATCTTGTCCAGATAAGCCGGGCCGATACCTCTCTTTGTCGTTCCGAGCAAAGCGTCGCCGCGGGCTTCTTCCATGACGGCATCAATGATTTTGTGATAGGGCATCACCAGATGTGCGCGTCCGGATACCATTATGCGTCCGCCCACCTTGATGCCGCGATCCTCCAAGTCCCGCATCTCCTTGAAAAGCTGGAAGAGGTCAAGCACAACACCATTGCCGATGATGCAAATTTTACCGGGATGCAATATGCCAGATGGGATGAGATGCAGTATGAACTTGTTATCTCCGACTTTGACAGTATGGCCGGCATTGGCGCCGCCTTGACAGCGGGCGACGATGTCGAAATCCTTCGACAACAAATCAACAATTTTGCCTTTACCTTCATCGCCCCATTGTAATCCGAGCACTACCCGATTGGTCATCTATTCTCTCCCATAGTCAGCTTTCAAATTATTGACGCCACCCATTCAAGCACCCGCTGTTTGCCGTCACCGACTTCAATCGAAAACGAAATCACCCGCTCGCGCGGGATACTTAGGTCCTTGGCCAGATTGATGATCGCCTGTGCGCGTTTGCTGCTCGGCACCTTGTCGGCTTTGGTGAGGATGTACAGATGATTCTTCACCAGCGGCTGAGTCCACTCATGCAGCATGATATCGAGATCAGTTGCGGGATGGCGGATGTCAATGAGATGTGCCAGTCCTTTCAAAACTTTATTCTTCTCAAAATAATGCTCAAGCATCCTCTGCCACTTCTCGCGCTCAATCTTACCGGCGCGGGCATAGCCATAGCCGGGCAGATCGACAAAATAACAGCGTCGGTCGCTTAGATAGTAATTGATTGATTGAGTTTTGCCGGGTGTTTGCGAGACCTTTGCCAAGTTCCGCCGATTGAACAGCTTGTTCAACAACGAAGACTTGCCAACGTTGGAGCGGCCCGCAAACGCAACCTGCGCGAGGCCATCCAGAATTAATTGATCCGGCAGATAGGCAGTCCTATCCAGCGTTACCTGTGTCAGGATTTCACTCTCTTGCTCTTAAGTTTCTACCGGTGAGAAAAGGTATGGAAATTACTTCGGGAAGGCAAGCGCTAAAACTTCGGAGGCGTTCTTTACATAGTGAATGTTCAACTTCGAAGTCAGATCCTTTGGCAATTCCTCGATGTCGGGCTTGTTTGCCGCCGGTACGATCACATTCTTGATCCCTGCTCGCAGTGCCGAAATAAGTTTGGCATTGAGACCGCCGACCGCCAAAACTTCGCCCGACAGCGTTATTTCGCCGGTGTAGGCGACGCCCTTGGCCGGGAGTTTGACCAGGAATGCTGAACACAGCGCCACCAATATCGTTATACCCGCCGACGGACCATCCTTGGGAACCGCACCTTCCGGAAGATGAAGATGAACATCTGAAGTCTTGAAGGACTCTTTCGGGATATGCAACTTGTCAGCTTTGGATTTCAGATAAGTAAATGCCGCCCGCGCAGATTCCTGCATGACGTCACCCAGCTTACCCGTCAGAGTAACCCGGCCCGTACCATCCGTTAGAACGACTTCGACCGGCAAGATTTCGCCGCCGGCGCGCGTCCAAGCCAGACCAATCGCCTTTCCGGGGATCATTCGTCCCAATTCGGTGTCATGGTACTTGCGTACTCCGAGATATTTCTTGAGATCTGGTTTGGTGACCGTGAAGCTCTTCTTCTTATCGCCCTTGGCGATGCGTTCGGCAATTTGGCGCATGACCGAACCGATCATCCGTTCCAGTTCGCGTACACCCGACTCACGAGTGTAGTCGCGGACGATAGCAAAGGTTACGGGGCGGGCTATGGCAATCTTGTATTTTTCGAGACCATTTTCTCGTTGTTGCTTGGGGATGAGGAATTTCTCGGCAATCTGGACCTTCTCAAGTTCGAGATAACCGGGG
Organism: Candidatus Zixiibacteriota bacterium; assembly: GCA_963205155.1. GTDB lineage: Bacteria > Zixibacteria > MSB-5A5 > CAIYYT01 > CAIYYT01 > JADJGC01. Next base: position 11,930 of record CAUJJY010000164.1, read on the forward strand.
AGATCGATCATCTCCATGCGGTCAAGCAGCGGTCGTGGAATGCCCGCAGTAGTATTGGCGGTTGTCACGAAGAGGATTTGTGACAGATCGAATTCGCATTCAAGATAGTGATCCTGAAATGTCGAGTTCTGTTCCGGGTCGAGCACTTCAAGCAATGCCGACGCCGGATCGCCATGGAAGTCGGAACCGATCTTGTCGATTTCGTCGAGCAGCAGCACGGGGTTGTTGCTCTTGACCTTTTTGAGCATCTGGACAATTCTTCCAGGCATGGCACCGATATAGGTTCGGCGGTGTCCGCGTATTTCGGCTTCATCGCGCATGCCGCCCAATGACATCCGGGCGAATTTACGATCAAGCGCATGCGCAATCGATTTGCCGAGCGAGGTCTTGCCCACGCCGGGAGGACCGACCAGGCAAAGGATCGGACCTTTCACGTTTTTTGAGAGCTGCA
>CAUJJY010000165.1 GCA_963205155.1 Candidatus Zixiibacteriota bacterium
TCGGCTCAGAACTGCTCTTGCGGCCTTTGGAAGCCTTCGTCGAGCGCTCTTCATCATCCCGTTTGCCTCGTGATTTTGCCATACAAAACCTTCTGTTGATGGAGAGTACTACAAATAGATTACAGTCTTTAGACGATATCCTCTTCGATATCGCCGATGATCGATTCGGCAATTTCCTTGGCCGCGTCGATATCATCTTCACTTACATAGAATTCGCCGTCGATGTTTTGACCACGATAGAGCGATTTCACGCTGCCGGCGACGCTACCACGCCCGACCACGGGACGAAAGTCAAAAGTAATGCCGGCGTCGCGCAAGGCATCGGTCAATTCATCGGTTATTTCCGGGCTCGGAGAGCGATAGAGTAGAATCTGCTCGCTTTCGTCGCCGTCAAGTTCCTCATCAAGCTCTTCGTCTTCGGTCATTTCGACGAGATGTTCACCGCATTCGGGACAAACCGAGACATGGCCCTTATACTCTGTCTCACAATTGGGGCAGAACGGCATCTTTAACCATCACCTCTTTTAACGCATGTTGGTAATTATCCATCTCTGATTTCGTGCGGGTTTCGGTGGCGCAAACGATGAGAAGGTCTTCTTCCCAAAGAAAGCGCGATGTCGGCACGCCCGCAAAGACCTTCTTGGTCAAGAGGCGATCGAAGATGTTTCGTGCCGGTTCCGGCAACCGCAGCGGGAACTCCATAAAGAACGGGCGATCAAACGCGATTGAAACACCGTCAACTGCGCAAAGTGCCGTTTTCAAGTAATGCGCCTTGTTCACACAGAGGCGCGCAACTTCCTTAAGTCCTTCCTTGCCCATCGTCGCCATATAGATGGTACCGGCGAGGGCGCAGAGTGCCTGATTGGTGCAAATATTGGAAGTCGCCTTATCTCGGCGAATGTGTTGTTCGCGGGTCTGCAAGGTCAGGCAATAGCCGCGCTTGCCATTGCGATCTTTAGTCATCGCAGCCAATCGACCCGGCATCTGACGCAGGAATTGTTTCTTAGTTGCGAAGTATCCGAAGTAAGGTCCTCCGAACATCAAGTTGTTGCCCAATGCTTGGCCTTCACCGACCGCAATGTCTGCGTCGTATTCGGACGGCGCCTTGAGGTAAGCCAACGAAATCGGTGACGTCACGGCAATCAAAAGCGCACCGGCATCTTTGACGATTTGCGGAATACTTTCGGTCGGCTCAATATAACCATAGAAATTGGGATTCTGGAAGACAAAGCAGGCGGCATCTTTGATCTTGCCGCGCAGGTCGTCCAGGTCGACGTTGCCGTTATCGTGATTCACTTTCACGATTTCAATGTCATTGCCGCCCAGATATATCTTGACGCAATCGAGATAATGCGGATGAACCAGTGAGGAGACAACGATCTTGCGGCGTTTGGTAACGCCTATCGAGAGTAGAACCGCTTCGGCAGTTGCCGAGCCGCCGTCGTACATGGATGCATTGGCCGCTTCCATTCCCGTCAAACGACAAATTAAGGATTGGAATTCGTAAATGACCTGCAGAGTGCCCTGGGCAACTTCAGCCTGGTACGGTGTATAGGCGGTTTTGAATTCTGAACGATCTACCAGATGCCCAACAATTGAGGGCACATAATGATCGTAAGCGCCGCAACCCATGAAATTGGCATACTCGGGACCAATGTGATTTTTGGCGGCAAGAGAATCGAGAATTTTGAGAGTTTCGAACTCGGAAAGGGCGCGGGGCAGATTGAGTCTCTCGGTGAGCCGGACCGATTCCGGGACTCCTTTGAGCAACTCTTCGAAACGACTTACTCCGATGGACTTCAGTAATTGCTGTCGCTCATTATCGGAGTGGGGAACATACGTCATATTAATCCTCTAACAGCTTCTTGTATGTAGCGGCGTCAAGCAGTGCACTGATTTCACCAGCCGGGAAATTCTCGATCTTGATCATCCAGCCGGCGCCGTACGGATCCTTATTTATTACAGACGAATCCGCTTCGAGGTTTGTATTGACCTCTCTGACGCTGCCGGAAACCGGCGCGAACATCTCACTGACGGCTTTTACCGCTTCAATGGTACCAAACGCTTGCATCTGCTTCAGCGTTTGTCCAACTTTGGGCAATTCGACAAAAACGATATCGCCAAGTTCACCCTGCGCGAAATCGGTGATTCCGACGGTTGCGACGTTACCCTCGACCTTGATCCATTCATGTTCTTTTGTATACTTCAGGCCTTCCGGGACTACCATGGCTCCTCCAGACTAAACAACTTTGTCTTTATTCTGCGCCCCTTCTTTGGAGCGCTTAAAATAGTCTTCTACGAAACTAGTGTCAAACATTCCCGACTGAAATACCGGGTCTGCGATGATTTTTTTCTGAAAATCAATGGTCGTAAATATGCCTTCGACCACGAATTCGTCCAATGCCCGCAACATCTTGCGCAAGCCGTCCTGGCGGTTCTTGTCCTTTACGATCAGCTTGGCGATCATCGAGTCGTAGTGCGGCGGGACGACATACTTGGCATAGGCGTGGGTGTCGACTCTGACGCCGTGACCGCCCGGTACGTGGAATGACGTAATTTGACCCGGTGAAGGTGCAAAATTCTTATCGGGATTCTCGGCATTAATGCGGCATTCTATCGCATAGCCGGAAAAGATAACCTGTTCCTGCGTAAATGAGAGCTTCTCACCGCCGGCGATGCGGAGTTGTTCGACGATAATATCGATATCAGTCACTTCCTCGGTTACCGGGTGTTCAACCTGCACGCGGGTATTCATTTCCATGAAATAGAAATCACCCGATCCGTCAACGAGAAATTCGATTGTTCCTGCATTCTGGTAGCCGGCGAACTTGGCACCCGCCACAGCGGCGGCGCCCATTTTCTGACGCAATTCCGGAGTCATAACCGGTGATGGTGATTCTTCGATCAGCTTTTGATGACGCCTCTGCACCGTACAGTCGCGCTCACCGAGATGGATGACATTGCCGTGATTGTCGGCAAGAATCTGGAATTCGACGTGTCTGGGGCGGTCGACAAAGCGTTCGAGGTAGATTTCCGGATTACTGAATGCCGCCTGCGCTTCCATTTGGGCGGTTCGAAATGCCGATTCCAGTTCCGACGCCTGCTTGACAATGCGCATGCCGCGACCACCGCCGCCGGCGGCAGCTTTGAGAATTACCGGGTATCCGATTTCTGCAATTACTTTCAGGGCTTCATCGATGTCGGCAATACCGCCATCGCTTCCCGGAACCACCGGAACACCGGCTTTGATCATCGTCTGCTTAGCCTGTACCTTGTCGCCCAGCAGGCGAATCACCTCTGGTGACGGACCGATAAAGGTAATCCCACATTCTTTACAGATTTGAGCGAACGCGGCATTTTCCGAAAGAAATCCATATCCGGGATGAATCGCCACCGCACCGGTGATTTCCGCAGCAGCGATGATTCGTTTGGGATCAAGGTAACTTTCAGCCGACTTGGCCGGACCAATGCAAACTGCTTCGTCGGCGAAACGGACATGCAATGAATCGATATCGGCTTCCGAGTAAACGGCGACTGTGGGCACACCTAATTCGCGGCAGGCACGGATGATGCGAAGGGCGATTTCGCCGCGATTGGCAATGAGGATTTTCTTGAACAATTCCTTCTCCTGACCAATAGTCGTAGCGCTAAACGGCGTCTTACGCGGGATAGAGTACGAGATTCTGAAAAACTAAGCAAGGTGATTTAATGGCATTATAAGGCATCTTTGGATGCAGAAAGGACACTTGATTCTAGTCCAAGCAACTTGCTTTTGCTGGGATTTCTGCCTTATTGTCTTCTATGACAGAAAGACCGAAGAAATCGATAAAATCCTCATTAGGCTACTTCCGGCAAGGCATCTTTGTTTGGTCTCGCCGACTCCTGATTGTTGCGTTAGCAGTTCAGTCATTAGCTGCCGCTGCTGTCTCGGCATCACAGATAACTTGGTACTGGTCTGGAGCCGTCACCGAGTCGAGTTTCAAGGTTAACGCCAGAGCAGTCGCCGAGGGTTTGGTAGTGCGATTGGTTGTAAGTCCCACTATCAGCTTCGATTCACCAGCCTATTCCCTGCCCGATACGGCAATTGGCGGCGTCAACAATCGGGTTGTCCGGCTATCGATTGAGAATCTGGCACCAGGCCGGGATTACTATTATCGATTTGAGGTCAATGGCGTCGTTGATACAACCGCAATCGGGCGTTCGAAGACATTCGCGTCAGGGGCGCATTCATTTACTTTGGCGCTTGGTTCTTGTGCGCAAACCGGTTCGACCAATGCGGTGTTTGACACCATTAAGGCGTCGAATCCGGTTCTTTTCCTGCACCTGGGCGACATGCACTATCAGAACATTGCAGTCAACAATATTGATTTGTACCGAAACGCGTTTGAGAGTGTCCTGGCTTCGCCGTCGCAGTCTGCCTTGTATCGTGAAATTCCTTTAGCTTATGTTTGGGACGATCATGACTATGGTCCGAACAATTCCGATTCGACATCGGCCAGCCGATTGGCGGCAAGGCGCGCTTACCAAGAGTACATTCCTCACTATCCATTGGCGTTCGGCGAAGGCAATGTGCCGATCAATTACGCCTTCACAATCGGCCGCGTCCGATTCATCGTTTGTGACATGCGGTCAGCAAGGAGTCCCGCGTTTTCCTCTGACAACGCTGCCAAGACCATGCTGGGGCGCTCACAGAAGGATTGGTTCAAGAGACAACTGATGATCGCCAATGGTCGATATCCGCTCATCGTTTGGGTAAATACGCTTCCGTGGATTGGCACAACCGGCGATGACGGCTGGTATCTCTACACGAATGAACGGCGGGAGATAGCGAATTTCATCAAGGACAATAACATCCGCGGCCTATGCATGCTGTCGGGTGATGCGCACATGATCGCAATCGACGATGGGACAAACAGCGATTATGCGACTTCGGGCAGCGCAGCCTTCCCGGTGTTTCATGCGGCTGCACTTGATCAATCGCCAAGTCTGAAGGGAGGGCCATACAGCCACGGAGCGTTCCCCGGACGAGGTCAGTTCGGTGTCATGTCAGTTTTGGACGATGGAGATTCGAGCGTCGCTGTGGAATGGAGCGGTCGAAACCAAAACAATACTCAAATCATCGGTTATTCATTCAGCGTTGCCGCCAGAAATATCGTCTGTGGAGATTCGGATGAAAACGGAGCAATAGAGCTTTCCGATGCTGTACTGATAATCGAATACGTCTTTGCTGGCGGCGTGGCGCCATCAACTCTAAGCGGTGGCGACGCCGACGGAAATCTCTTCATCACAGTTTCCGACGCTGTTTTTCTACTGCGCTATCTATACCAAGGCGGTCTGCAGCCCACCTGTCCATAATGGTACGTTCAGCGTATTCTGGCGTGATACAAGTATAAAGGAGTTGGCTACTTCACCCGATAATATGTGAAAGCGGTGTGACCTCGGCTGCCATAGGGCGGCCTGGTGGGGCTCGCATCCGGATACTTTAGAATCTTAACAGAGATTAACGGGCTGAAGCGCTGTTGCCAAGTTCGAACTGCGTGGCATACAGCGAACATAATGAAACTTCTTCCGACGAAAGGCCTGAAGATGTCATCTCAAAATGCGCTCATTGTTGGACAACAGGAAATTGCAGATGATCTCAAATTTGGATTATGTAAACCGGAAAACGGGTGGCAACTGACTTTCGTGGCCAACGGCAGAGAAGCATTGGCGGCATTAAGCGATTCTAAGTATGATCTTCTAATCACAGAGCTCTCCCTTCCGGACATGGAAGCTAACGCCCTATTGGCGGAGACACGCGAATCTCATCCGGGTGTTGTTCGGTTCGTGTTGACCGCCGATGACAATCGTGAGCGAATGTTGCGGGCAATTTCGCAATCGCACCAGTTCTTGACCAAACCGCTGAAAATGGAGACTCTGCAAATGCAGGTCAGCAATTCGCTGGCATTGCGAACTGTGTTGACTGATGACAAGCTGCATGCGCGAATTTCGCAGATTCATTCGTTGCCGACATTGCCGAGTATCTACAATCAGTTGGTCGCGGAAATGCAGTCGGAGACGGCTTCGATGCAGAAAGTAGCCGCCTTGATAAAGCAGGATGTCAGCATAACGGCAAAGTTGCTGCAAATGACGAATTCCGCTTTCTTCGGACTTTCAACCCGCGTCGAGAATCCACTTCAAGCCGCAAATCTGTTGGGAATGGATACGGTTAAGAGCCTTGTCCTGACGGCCGGTGTGTTCAGTCAGTTTGACGATCCGGGCCTACCGGGATTCTCGATTGAGACGATTTACAACCATAGTCTCGCAGTCGGTACCAGCGCCCGCCACTATGCCAATGCCTTTGGCCTGGGACGGAAACAAGCGGAAGATGCCCTGATGGCGGGCATGCTGCACGATATCGGCAAGCTAGTCATGATTGCCAACTTCCGCGAGGAGCTGACTCAATCATTGACCGTCGCACATCACGACAAGATTCCAATGCATGCTGCCGAGAAACAGGTGCTGGGAGTAAGTCATTGCGAAATCGGAGCACACTTGCTTTCACTGTGGGGACTCTCGGATTTGATTCTTGAGGCAGTAACACTGCACGACACTCCATCGGGAAGCACACATCCCATGTTAAACATTCTGGCTTCTGTCCATATCGCCAATGCCATTGATCACGATCAGAGCATTCCTGACCGCGATCCCAAATTCACTCATGCGGATCTCGACTACCTGAACAAACTCGGCTTAGCGGGACAAATGCCGTACCTGCGATCACTGTCAGCTGTCGGCAGATAGCCGCCACGCTGAACTCGGACGAAATGAGCGCGCACCTTCGAAAAGTTGGTGCGTTGTGAAGCGATTCGCGTTAAATTGGGTCAACGATTAAGTTGTTTGACCTGATACTGTCGGGCGGTCAATCAAGATTACAACTTGAGTGTGGATACTTGGAGGATGCCGTTTGTGAATACCCTGTTGAAGAAATTCGGCCGCGCTGTCGGCAAGGTACTTCCAAACGGACTTTTTCTTTATGCCAAGAAGGTCTATTACGCGCGTGAAATGCGTGCTCTGTCGGAAACTGATGAACTCGATTTTGCAGTGCTTAAGCATTTAGTCAATCCCTCGGATATAGTAGCCGACGTAGGAGCAAACATTGGGGACTATACCAAGATTCTCTCTGACCTTGTGGGTCGCGAGGGAAAAGTCTTCAGTTTCGAGCCGGTACCATCCACCTACGAAATTCTGACATCCAATATCCAGCGCCTCAAGTTGCTTAATGTCCGCAGCTTCAACAATGCGATATCAAGTCAGGAGGGGCGCTTGACGATGGAGATACCGATTCATCCGGAAGGAAAGGAAACGCACTACTTAGCCCGGATTGTGACACATGAAGGCGACGGCAGTGCTCTTCGTGTTAACATCGAGGCGCGTCGACTCGACTCGATGCTTGAGCCGGTACTTGAATCGGTGACGTTCGTCAAGTGTGACGTTGAGGGGCACGAGCTATCGGCGATACGGAGCGCCGAACGATTGATTGCAAAGTCCAAACCATCGTGGCTGATTGAATTCTCTTCCGATCCGGACTCACCGGACAGTGATGCCGCACGGGTTACGCAGATATTTCGGGACGCCGGTTACCAGATTTTCTGGTACGACGGCGAGTCATTGCGCATGCGTCAGCCAGGCGACAGCAGCGTGAATTATTTCTTTCTGACCGAAAAGCATATTCTCGACCTCAAAGACAAAATACGTTTGGTAACAGCTTAGTATCTACTTCGTCTGCAGTCTTTCAGATTCCACTGACAATCGTTTTTAGTTGAACGAAATGTCCAGCATTGCGTCGTTGTATTAAGACTCAAAAGAAATGAGCGGGCAACGATGCGCCTTCTGATTACGCTATTTGTTCTTGTACTTTTCACTGTAGACGTTAACGGCAGCGATAAACTCCCAAGCGCGATTCTTGAATTGCGCGGAGTCAAGGTCTACACCAAAAGCAAAGTAATGGGTGACCCATATTTCGTTGGTGTCGGCTTTGCCAAGCGACTTGGCTACCACACTTTCTTGAAGTTTGAATACTATCGTGACAGTGATCGATTTAGCGGAAGCGCACGAGTGTATGATTACAGCGATTATCCTCCCATCGTACATTCTGAAGTCTCCAGGGGAAGTTCGTATTTTTGGATCTCCGAGTTGAACCTGATGCGTACCTTTTCGCGAACTGATCACGGCTTTTTCAGTATCGGCGGCGGATTTGCGCTTGCTCACCGCGGAGGATCCGGACGTCTGATTGACTCCAACGTTAAATTCGATTTGCGCGGAGAGACTCTGTTGGGCTTGGTCGTTGATATGGAGATACTAGTCATTGCCCAAGATGGATTTCCCCTTTCATTTCGATTCGGATTTTCGCATAAGTTCTTAGTCCATCCAGACTTCAGTACTACATACTCTACTCCGGCCAATCATGTTTCCGTAGATCGCGGCTGGCAAGATACTCTGACGACAACGGAGTTGTCCATGGCATTTGGATACGTGATTAAAAAGTAGAATCGACAATCCTTGATTCGATTCTGCAGTAGCTCGATCTCTTCGTAGTGGAATCCAACATCCGCATTCTACCATTCAAAAAAATGCATCTCCCGCTTGCTTCCGAACAACCCTTGAAGTATCTTAAAACTTCAACGTCGACAAGACGACCCACGAAGGGCGGAGACTTGAATTAATGAAAAGGCGACATCTTCATTTCGTAATTGCTTCCCTGTCGCTCCTTTTGACAATCGCCGTGTTGCTTCTGACTGTCACCTATCGCAACGGCAAGTCGAGTGACACCTTCGGCATCGAGTTCGAGGGCGAGTCCGACACTTCTCAATGCAATATCAGTGCGCAGATTGCCCGGGACCTGCGCGAGAGTGACATATTGTTCATTGCCGATCAGGTAGAGTTCGCCGATTTGAGTCGACAAACGGTCACCGACTTTCTGGATTATTGGTCCTCGGCCAAGGGGAGCGATTTCGAGGATGGTCTTCGCGGCATGGAGAAGATTGCTCTCATCTTGGAGATCGATTCGACCGAGTTGCAGCAAGCAAGCGAGTACATGGAGACGTGGGATTATGAAGACATTGCAGTCGCTTCGCATTTGCACGACACGAGTTTCACGACCGCTGACCTGGAGTTCTATTGGCGGATCGGAAACGTTCGCCATCGCTTGAATGCCGCCAGGGTCCACGACGAGTGGTGGAAGAGAATTGAGTTTGAGATCATCCCGATGCCGACACTTTCCGGAAAAGGCGCTGAAGTCGATTCGATTAATTCCAACCGACTGGCACAACAGCTTGGGGCTTATCGAGATTCGCACCCTAATGCAAAAGTCATCGCGTTTTTCAATGCACCGCTTCTTTATCGATCCCTACCGACGTACTACGGCAGACCGTTGTTTTCGACATCGATTGTGCGCGAACTTGAGGAGCAGCGGGGTCAAGAAGTTCGCTTGACTACACTCTCACAGGCTGATCGCAATGAGTGGCCATTTGCGTTCTTGCGGGGAATTCCCGACTGCGATTTCATTCTCCAGCAAAGTTCCCTTGAGCAAACGGCAATCAAGAACGAGTTGCCGCCGGAACTGCGATTTGACCGGTTGGTGCTGCGCAATCGTCCGCCGGATCTGCACTTGCCGATTTCGTCAGTTCCAAGTACGCATGTGGCGAAGATAGTTGTAGCGTCAATGCCTGATCTCATTGACTCAACCGGTCTTGTCGCGTGGCCGGCGATGTTGACGTATCTTGATGCCGTCTCCGGCGCGACGCCGCTGCGAGTCAATGTGCACGACAAGGCGGCAATTCGCGAGGCATGTATTCAGTGGCAGAAGTGGGTGGATACGACGCATACCAGTGTCGTCGAAGAAATCTCGTCGCTTCGGATTTGGACCCGGTTGATAGACAAGATCGCCGGAGCTTCGAATCTGGTCGCGCGGCATTATGACGAAACCTTGATGTCGATACTGCCCGGGGCGCCGGAATTTGATGCACGCTTTGAAACACCGACCAAAGCCGAACGCGCGGCACAGCTGCGCGGATATGTGACGCGCAATCGCGACAAGATCGTCGTGCGGATGTTGATCAATGTTCTCTGGGTGGGAGATCAGAAAGAGAAGTCTGATGCGTTGTCGGCTTTGTCACGTGAGACAGGGGTTCGATTCAATACCGCAGCAGAGTGGTCGCAGTGGTACCGTGATGGACGGCCGGACGATTGGTAGGGTGCAGTAAAGATGCCGAAACCGCAGGGATTTGGCCTACTGATCGTCATGGGCACATGGCGCAAGGCGCGGGACCGCCGAAGAACACATAGTTGATCAAGTAGACAACATCGGAAATCGTAACCGCACCGCTGCAATCTGAGTCGGCGGATTCCAGTGGATTTGGGGCGGCTCCGCCGCCAAAGATGTAATTAATCAGAAAAACCGCGTCGCTGATGTTCACCTGGGCATTCTTGTCGGCATCGCCACACAGAAAAGGGAGAACCGTGATTGTCCCGCTGACAAAAACCGGCAGAATGGCATTGTTGTCCATGCCGGTTAGCATTGACTCGGCATTACCGGGGGGCTCATAATTTACCATGAGAAATTTCGTTGTCCCAGGAACGAGGGGCTCGAATTGAAAGGAGAATACATGTCCGGAGCCTGGACTTATTAGTGTGTCAATCTCATACCGCCAACTGCTCAAGCCGAATTGATTCGGAATGCTGAAACCTTCATAGTCATTAGGCTCTGTTACATATAGGGGATTGATTCTTGGACCAGCTATATCATGGATCGGTCTCCAGGGTGTCCGAAGAAGTGTCGTGTTCTCGACATTCCAGTTGAAGCTGAAGCTGCGAATCGCCTCGTCGTTGAAGAGGTTGAATTCGATGTACTCTGGAATTCCCACGTACAGCGTATCGGACGCAAATGATACTGTGTCGCGCACGCCCGGATCAAAATAATATGCCGGGTTATAGGTGCCGCAGGAGCATGGGGG
>CAUJJY010000166.1 GCA_963205155.1 Candidatus Zixiibacteriota bacterium
GGCACATAGACGCCGCCAATTTGACCAAGCTTCTGCAACAGAGTCGGTCGATCATAAATTGAACTTTGGCTTAACAATGCCGCAATTGAATCAGACTCCGCGTCCAAATCACCGACGAAAAATGCTTCGACGAATTCGGCGATCGGCTCGGGATTGATAGCTTTAATGCCTGATGCAGTGATGATCGGATGTGACGTATCTCGTTCGGTCGCACGCAGTGGCAGATGTGCCAACTTCAAAGCAGTGACAATACCGCCAAATGAAAGTGCATCGGGAATCAGAAAGTGAATCCAATCGCAATCGCGCAGCGGTGAAAATGATTCGAGGGTAAAGAGCGGGATGTTCTTCTCGCGCAGAAGTTCCGATGCATCATTGTCCGGCAAAAATGCCCGCTCGCAGGACATCGTGTTAGTGCCGTTGAGGGCGCGATACAGCCGATGCAGTTCGGCATAGCCCATACCGCGGTCGTACTTTTCGGGCACGCATAGAACCAGCCGTACCGCTGCTACCTCGGCGCGCGGACGCACTGCTCCCCATTCGTTTCCGATATATCTGGCCGGGCGAATTACACGGGGGAAAAATTCGGCATCCAGAAGGGCCCTGTTATTCATCCCTGAAATGCTGTCCGTTAAAGGTTGGGGAGTTGAACCCGAACCGAAAGTACGCAATGATTAAGCCTTGAAAGAGCCGTTTAGCCCAATATGTCTTTTTGATTACACTTGCACATCTCGACGATCTTGTCCTTAAACTTCCACGACTTCTTGTCGGTCGTGAAGGTTGGGTCGACCAGGCGGATGGGTTCCATCGCCGTGGAGCAGACCGGACAGATCTTGACGTGAGACTTCTTCGAAGCCTTATCTGCAAATGATTGCCTTTTCGCCATTTCCTCGTCCTCCTAAAAAAACAGTGACCCTTATTATACGTAAAGAGGTTCCAAAGTCAATAGCCGGAATGAAAATGAGCGAAGATTTTGGGATTTAAGGGGTTAGGAATGGTAAACTGGCAAGACTATGGCAGTTTCTTCTTCAGCTCTTCGACTTCTGCCTTGAGCCGCTTAAGCTCCGCCATCCGTTCCGGCAAGCGGCTTAGATGCGCTTCGAGAATTTTGAATTCCTTCAACTCGCGCTGGGGTGAACCGGCGTAGATTGTGCCCTCTTTGAGTGTACCGGAGACCCCGGCCTGCGCTGCGATAGTCACTCGATCGGGAATGTTTAGATGCCCCACAATTCCCGCCTGCCCGGCGAGTACGACGTAGTTTCCAATCGTCGTCGAACCGGCGATTCCCACCTGCGAGACGATCAAACAGCCGCGTCCGATTTTGACATTGTGCGCGATCTGCACCAAATTATCGATCTTGGTGCCGGCGCCGATCACCGTCTCGCCCAAAGCGGCGCGATCGACCGTGCAATTCGCGCCGATCTCAACATCATCTTCGATCCGCACCCGTCCAATCTGGTAAACCTTGTGATGAATGCCCTTATCCTGCGCATAGCCGAATCCGTCCGAACCGATGACGGTGCCCGCATGTATGGAGACATTGTTACCGATCACTGTATCGTCATATAACGTGACATTCGGATAGATCAGGCAGTTGTTGCCGAGCACACAGTCACGGCCAATTACGGCGCCGGTCATAATCTTGCAGTTGTCGCCGATCCTGGCGCCCGCGGCGATCTCGACAAAACTGCCGACATGCGCGTTCTCGCCCAAAGTCACATCGGGATCGATTGATGCGTGCGGTGAAATGCCGGGATGAAGTTGATGTCCCGGTGGCGGAGAAATAAGCTTGAGTGCTTGGCTGAAGGCGAAATACGGTTTGGGATGTACGAGATAATTCAGCGGGTACTGCGTGCGAGGTGCATCAACGATGACCGCACTCGCTTTCGTGGTCGCAAGATGCTGTTCGTATTTAGGATTGGCGAGGAAGGCAAGATCGCCGCTTGTGGCGGTTTCCAACGTGCTGATGCGTACAATATCGATGTCGCCGTCGCCGACAACGGCGCCACCCAGCGTTTCTGCCAGGTCCCGCAGTTTCATCGTTTACTTGGCCTTCTCCAGCTCCCGCAGGACAAGATCGGTGACATCGAGGTCCTTGGTGGCAAACGCAATGTTGCCGTTGACACAGTCAAGCACCAGGTCATAGCCATTCTGCCCGGCAACGACTTCCAAGGCGTGATTGATCTCCTCCATAAGCGGCTGGGTCAGTTCGTGATTACGTTTCTCTGCCTGACCGTTCGGTCCGAATATTCCTTCCGCTTTATTCTTGAATGCAACCTTGCGCGCGACAATCGCATTAGCCCGGTCGCTTTGTTCCGAATCCGAGTAGAGCAAAGACTGCTGCGCAAACTCTGTCTCTAAGCGCTCAATACTGCTCTGTTCGTCTTCGAGCTCAAGATTCCATTGGCGGACTTCTTCGTCGAACTCGCTCTGGGCTTTCTTGAACTTGGGATAGTTCGATCGCAGCCGATAGGAGTCAATATAACCGTATCTGTGGGACATCGTGCCCTACTGCGTTTTCTCGAGCTCTTCCAGCACCTTGTCGGTGATGTCCATTTCTTTCTTCGCGTATGCAATATTGCCGTTGACACTGTCGAGAATCAGGTCATAGCCTTCCATTAAGGCGACTTTTTCCAAAACGGTGTTGATCTTGTCCAAGAGCGGCTTGGTCAGGGCGACATTGCGCAATTCAGCGCGGCCGTCGGGTCCAAAAATCTCATTGGCTAGTTTTTGCCAGGTGGTTTTTTTGAGCTCGATCTCGGCTTCCTTTTCTTTCTTCTTGGCATCGGAAAGAATCAGCGCCTGCTTGGCAAGTTCGGCTTCTAACCGTTCGATATCTTTTTGGCCGTTTTCGACTTCGATGTTCCACTGCTCGACTTCTTTGTTGAATTGCGCCTGCGCGTCCTGGAATTCTTTGTATTCAAGGCGGATACGGTAGGAATCGATATACACGATTTTGTCCTGCGCCTGAAGTGAAAGCGGGAGCGATAAAATGGCTGCAAATGCGATGATAGCAAACACAAATGCACTACGATTCATGGTTTCCTCCAAAGGATTCTTCTATGCGCTGTTAGAATGTGGTTCCGAGTTGGAAATGTGGTTTCCAGCCGGCGCCGTCGGGGTTATTATAGCCATATCCGAAGTCAAATCCAATAGTTCCTAAGCCCGGAATGACAATTCTGAACCCGGCGCCCACTGACTTTTTCAGACCGTCGGTCCTATCCAGATCAAACGGTTTGACCGCCCTGCCGGAAAGCCAGGCATTACCGGCATCGGCGAAGGCCAGTACATATATCTGCTGTTCGACGATCGGCATCTGTAATTCAAGGTTATATATCAACTCTGACCGCCCGCGCAGAAGACCTTTATCGGCGTTGCGCGGACCGACTGTGCCGTCTTCATAACCGCGAATAACGCCATCCTGATAGGTGCCGCCCGGTGCAAAGCGTTCGGAATACGGAATCCCTTTGTCGCCGTCCGGTGAATCGATGACGCCCAACCGCACTTTGCCGGCTAAGACAAACTTCCACCAGATGCGTTGATATTTGGATGCATCGAAGACGTGCTTGTGATACTTCCAGTCGCCGCCCAGCGCCCAGCCGGAGGCTTCCGAGCTAAGCTGTACGAGCGAGCCCGAGGTCGCAAACTGCGACAAGTCGCGCGAGTCGCGGACGAGCGTGGCGCCAAGCGCCGAAGTGGTCAACCAATCATTCTCATACTGCAGAAGGCTGTTGGGATTGTTCTTGTTGTTTTCGCGATAGGCATCGTTGAAGTCGAAATAACGAACTTCTTCTAATGTATAGCGTCCGGTGATGCGGAAATAGTCATCGGGCCACGTTAATCGCCGACCGAGACGAACACCCATACCCCGGGTGCCTTCGCTGAATTCCTCGGTGCCGAAACTCAATTCACGATTGACGTTGAAAACATCCATACCGAATGAAGTCGGCGTGTCAAACATCCACGGCTCGGTAAACGACAACGAGATGGAATTGCGACGCGAACCGAATGACCAGTCCAGATTGACGTTCTGGCCGTTGCCGCGGAAATTGGGAATGCCGAGGCCCAGTGTTCCGACCAGCTTGTCCTGACCGGAGTAACCGGCGCCCGCCTGAATCTGTCCGGTCGGTTTTTCGGAGACCTTGAACACGATGTCGATGTCGCCGTCGGGAAGGTTCTTCACATCCGGTTCGACATTTGAGAAATAGTTCAGAAGCATCACGTTGCGCAATGAGCGCATCAGCAATGAGCGCTTGAAGACTTGTCCCGGTCTCGAAAACAACTCCCGCCGGATAACTTTTTCCTTGGTCTTGGAGTTGCCTTCGACAAAGACCTTGTTGATGTGCGCAGGGACGCCCTCGGAGATTTCGAATTCGATATTCAGTGCGGAGTCGCTGGTTTGAACATTGTCGAGGATGCGGACGTGAATATAGCCGTCCTCTTGGTAAACTGAATAGAGATTCGTGACCGACTCTTCAAACTTCTCGAAGTCGTAAATGTCGCCACGCTTGAATTTCAACTGATTTTCCAACAGCTCCGACTTGTAGATTTCGTTCCCGGAGAATTTGACATCGCCGTAATGATAGCGCGTGCCTTCGTTCACATACAGACGAAGTACCAGTCCTTTTCCGTCGGTATCGACAATTACGCTGTCGTCGGTAATGGCGGCATCGATATGTCCGCGCTTGCGGTAGTATTGGATGATCTTTTCTTTGTCCTCTTCGAATTGGTCCCGCTTGAAAGCACCGGAGCGCAGGAAGCCTTTCGGCTTGGCGCTCATTTCACCGCGCAATGAGCCGTCGGAGAAGGCGTCGTTGCCTTCGAATTCGATCGCGCGAATCTTGACCTTCTCGTTTTCTTTGACTTTGAAAACGACCGCCATTTTGTTGCTGTCAAGTGACTTGGTTTCGGTGGTGACTTCGGCGAGGTAGTAGCCTTCGTCACTGTAGAATTTCTTTAAGGCATCGACGTTGTTGGTGATTTGGCTGGGACCGACAGTTTGCCGCTCAAAGATAGTGAGCTTTTCTTTGAGCTTGTCGGTTTTGATCGATTTGTTGCCCTCGAAATCGATTTGTGTTACCTGGGGATGCTCAATGACGGAGATTTTGACATTGATGCGGCCGCCGGCGAACTCGCCGTTGACTTGCACGTCGGAAAAAAGTCCCAACGCGTAGACGCGCCGGATTGCTTCCTGGACCGCAGTCGAGGAAAGCTTCATGCCGGTGGTGAGACCGGAGACGGAACTGATCAGCGAAGACTCAACCGCCTGGTTCCCTTCGACCACCACACTTGCGACTTCGTAGCTTTGCGCCTTTGCCGTTGTTGCGGCGAAGAGCGCTATCAGCAGCGAAACGATCCATAGTGCCGCTGCTTGCGATTTGCTCATCCGTGCCTGTCTGTTAGCTGACGATGATTTTTCCGATTTTCAGATCAGTAAAGTCCTGCCGATGTCCGCGCATCTTGCGATATTTGGTGCGGCGCTTCTTCTTGAACACCAACACCTTCTTGTCACGGCCCATATCGAGCACGGTCGCCTCAACTTTGGCGCCTTCGACCAGCGGTCGGCCGATCTTGCTCGATTCGCCGTCACCGACCATCAGGACGCGCTCTATTTGATAAGACGCACCCGGTTCGGCAACGTGCATTGGCACGCGAATAACATCGCCTGTGGCGACACGGTACTGCAGTCCGCCAGCTTCTACAATTGCATACATGCTTCTAACAAACTCCTCTCAAACTAACGCAAAATAGTCTGATATGATAGCTTTTGGACGGCATTTGTCAAGAACTATCTGTCCGGTTGACACCCTGCCCTACAGCTAATTATAGAATAAAGGCTCCGGCAAAGTTCCTAAAAACTATGGGGTTAGGGCTAGCCAACAACTGCCCCTTTACCGACGGCCAGCTGCAGCTATTTCCAAAATCGCCAACTGCGACCCACAATATGCCCTATTGACTTCTCAATAAAACCTCGTTTATTCGCTGTCATGGAAAGAAACCTGCCCAGCATACTGCGACTGCCATTCTGGAAGTTCACTTTTGTTCTCGCGGTATCATTCTTCAGCCAGGTCTATCCATATTATCATTCCCACCAGCTTCAACTGGAAATATCAGATGGAGTCGAGACTTCCGGGCACTTGGCAGCAATTGATGAAGCCAACTTGGCCGATCACAGACACGACGAAGACTCGCATGGCGACAGCCACCAACATACCTACAGCGACCGCCATCTTGGGGAATGCATCCGAATCCAAGTGTCGCGGACACTATTGAATCATATTTACGGTTGCCTTCCGGCAGTAACTGTTGTCACTCCAAGCGACTGCACAGCGACTCTTGCCCGACGTGAACACACTCCACCCCCTACCGAATACTATTTAGGTTGCCGCAGTCTGCGCGGTCCGCCCGTCGTCGGGTGAGCTGCTGATTCCGATTAGCGCCAAGATTTGAGACAGAGAGACGAAAAGTCTCTCAATCAACCGGCAGTACTACTCGCCCGATGGTATCGGCGACTTTCAGACTGCCAATAGCAAAGACCAAAATTCTTGAGGTTTATATTGGCTGATAATTGCCGGCAACCGGTAAATCTTAAATATCTTTTCGT
>CAUJJY010000167.1 GCA_963205155.1 Candidatus Zixiibacteriota bacterium
TCCCAAGCGTGCGGGTGAATTGAACGCAATCTCCTGCAACGGTCAAAAGATCAAGTTCCCTAAAGGTGACTTCAAGATGCTGCATATACTCGCCTGCGCAGCTGATGGACCCGTTTCAGATGGAGCTAAGATTGGCGACCGGGAAAAATACATCGAGGTTCAGGGCTACGCTGAACCGATTGCACAATGGAATAGTCGACTTGTCACCGGACGATTGATCGAAGAACCAGCGGGTATTGCGCCGGGGTATATCAATCGTCAACCAGTTGCGTGGTACGGTTCTCATCGACATTCAGCCGAAGGCAGGAACGAAGCGTATCGCTTCACGTACCTTTTTCATTCAGAAATGTGGCTGCATGAAGATGCCAAGTCGATTCAACTGCCTGACAATCCAAGTATTAAAATCCTCGCAATGACTGTTGCCGATGATGAACTTGGCGTCGGTCATTCTCCAATTGCACTATATGATGAACTGGAAGGCAAGCTTGTTCGAATCAACTCGGACAGTGCTAACTTCCTCGGTGCCGCTACAGTTACTATGACATCTCCGAATTTGGGTACGAAGATTCATTTTGCACTGGACGGAAGCCAGCCAACTTCGCGGTCGCCAGTCTATTCCGAGCCGCTAAGTATCGCAGCCACGACCACTGTCAAGGCAAGTGCACTCGGCCTGAACGACAAGAGTGGATTCGTCACCTCCGTCACGTATCGCCAACTTGTTCCGCATGATGGATCGGCAGTCGGTGATCTCAAGTCGGGCCTGTCGGCAGCATATTACGAAGGCGAGTGGCAGAAGCTGCCGGCGTTTGACTCTTTGAAGGCGAAAGAGAGTTACATCGCCGATTCAATCTCACTGCCGACAGTGGCACGAGCCGAGGACTTCGGGCTGACGTTTGCCGGCTATTTCCTCGCTCCGGCGGAGGGTCTGTATGAATTTGCAATCAGTTCCGATGACGGAAGCAAGGTGTTTGTCGGTGACTCACTGGTCGTCGACAATGATGGACTGCATGGCGGCGGAGATGTGGTTGGCCAGATTGCCCTGAAGGCGGGTTATCACCGATTGTACATCCCGATGTTCCAATGCAAGGGTGGACGAGAGCTTGATGTGCATGTATCGGGACCGGGTCTTGCGCGCGAGCGACTGCGGGCGAATCGGCTGTTCCATTGATCGGATAGATGTACTAGCGAAAGCAAAGAGCAGGACGGTGTTCGACGTCCTGCTCTTATTTTGCTTGCGATGTTTTGTGGATTAAGCCGCAGTCTTACGCACCCATCGAAACACTAACTTGCGACCTTCACTCACCCACAAGACGGCCGAGGCGATCAGTGTGCAGAAAAGCCACTGCTGGATCGTCAACGGCGCTGTGCCGAAGGCGGTATTGAGAACGGCCATGTTGACCACTACTATCTGCAACACGACGCCAAGCAAGACGGCGCCAAATAACCACGGATTGACAAAGGTGTGCGAGAATGCGCTTCGGGTTTCGGAACGCGAGTTGAAGACGTTGAAGAGCTGGGCGAACACCAGCACGGTGAAACCGGCCGTGCGCGCAACCTCCAACGAGTCGACACCTTCGACAATGCCTCCCGGAAGGTAAAAGTCAATTGTCCACAGCGTCGTTGCAGCCATCACCAATCCGAGAAGTATAACATCGGACCACATTCGACTGTCAATAACGCGATCATTGAGTTTGCGCGGCGGGCGTGCCATCACGTCGTCGGTTTCCGGATCGATTCCCATCGCCAAAGCCGGAGCGGAATCCGTCACCAGATTAATCCAAAGAATCTGGGTGGCAAGCAGAGGCAGCACAATTGTGCCCTCACCGGAGGTAAGTCCGATCACTTCAGTCAAGAGCACGCCGAAAAAGACAGTGAATACTTCACCCATATTCGAACTTAGCAGGTAACGCAGGAACTTCTTGATATTGTCGAAAATGATGCGGCCCTCACGCACTGCAGCAACAATCGTTGCGAAGTTGTCGTCGGCAAGGATCATTTTGCCGGCTTCCTTAGGGACTTCAGTTCCGGTTATCCCCATTGCCACGCCGATGTCGGCAGACTTTAGCGCCGGGGCATCATTGACTCCGTCGCCGGTCATCGCAACGACATTGCCGTCGGCTTGCAGGGCATCGACGATTCTCAATTTATGCAGGGGCGCAACGCGCGCGTACACTGACGTCGCGCGAACCGCTTCACGGAAGTTGTTCTCTTCAAGCGCATCGATCTGCATTCCCGTCAATGCTTGTGCGCCGGTGTCGACGATTCCTAAATCGGCCGCGATGCGCGTTGCCGTGATTGGGTGGTCGCCCGTGATCATGATAACGCGTATGCCGGCGCGCCGGGCATCGGCTACCGCGGCAGCGGCTTCAGGTCGCAGTGGATCAATAATGCCGGCAACACCGACATAAACTAACTCGTTTTCGAGCGACTCTTCTATGACGCCTTCGTTATCGGCAAGATCGTTTCGATGTTCCTCAAATCTTCGGTAAGCTACACCGAGAGTCCGATAGGCTTGGGCAGAAAGCGATTCGATATCGGCCAGAGCCTTCTTGCGCCGGGCTTCGTCGAGCGGGACAGTGTCGTCGCCAATTCGTATCCGCGTGCATCGACGGAGTAAGACATCGGGTGCGCCTTTGGTGACTAACGAAACGCGTCCAGTATCAGAATTGAGGTTCAATGTGGACATCAGCTTACGTTCCGAGGTGAAAGGTATCTCACCTTGGCGCTGAAATTGCTCGATATGCTCTTGTGTGCCCTCTAATTTGTGCGCGGCGACCAGAAATGCCGCCTCCGTAGGGTCACCCTGTATCGTCCATTCGCCATCTTGCTCTCGCAGTGTGGCATTGCCTGCCCTGCTGCCTCCGCTAAGCACGAGCCGCGCTTCGATGAGCAAGTCCGGACCAATGCTCTCGCTTCCCTTTGATAATGCAGTTCCTTCGGGGCGGTAGCCGCTTCCAGTGAGTGATATCTCGCCGGACGCGGTGATAATGCGTTCAATGGTCATCTCGCTCTTGGTCAGTGTTCCGGTCTTGTCGGAGCAGATGACGGAAGCTGCACCCAATGTCTCCACTGACGCGAGTTTCTTCACAATCGCCTTGCGCGCCGCCATCCGCTGCACACCAATTGCGAGCACTACCGACAAAATCGCCGGTAAGCCCTCTGGAACCGCGGCTACGGCCAACGAGACACCAAGCAGAAGCACGGTGACGGCGTCGCCGGGGCTATCGATTCCGAAGACTGCGATTACCGTGGTAACGACGATGATCGCAATAGCGATGACCGCGTATCCGAGCATCTTGCCCAAGCGCCCAATTTCCTTCTGCAGCGGAGTAGACTCTTCTTTGGTAGATTCCAGCAGATTGGCGATCTTACCCATCTCCGTATCCATACCGATCGCGGTTACAACGGCACGACCGATTCCCTGCGCCACGGCAGTGCCCTTGAAAACCATGTTCAATCGATCACCGAGAAAAACACTTCCGGCAAGAGTTTGAATATTTTTTTGAATCGCTTCGCTCTCGCCGGTCAAAGAAGCCTCGGAGACACGAAGATTCACTGCATAAACGAGCCGCGCATCGGCGCCGACACTGTCTCCCTCGCCCAGAACCAAAATGTCCCCTGTCACGACATCGGCAGAAGGGATGCGTACAACCTGACCATCACGCAGTACGGACGAGGTCACGGTCGTCATACTCGCCAAGGCTGCGACCGCGGACTCCGCCCGTGCTTCCTGCACATAACCGAGAACTGCATTAGCGATGATAATGATAAGAATCACCAGCGAATCCACTGGCCATCCATGTGCGTTCTCCAACTGCCACGCAATGAACGAGATTGTGACGGCACCTAGAAGCAGATAGATGAGCGGGTCATGGAACTGCACCAGGAACTTGCGCCACCGTGGTATGGGCGGCGCACCCACCAGAATATTCTTCCCGTCTCGGGTGAGTCGGACGGCAGCCTCATTGGCACCCAAGCCGGTCTCCAAGTTTGTGCTGAAGGCGCTTATGACCGACTCAACACTTAGGAGTGAAGGATCGCCTATTTGAGTTCGTGACGACATAACACTTGAGGGGCTGGAAATTGCGACATCCTTAAATATGCAAAATGGTTTTCTTAGGCCACCATTATTAGTTTTGGGCGGCACCAGATCTTAATCAAGTTGAGACTGCTAAGTGCTAAGGTTCGGCTCGGTTTGAGCAGCCGTAATTAACTTCTCCTTCGCGGTGCGAGACATGCGCTTGATTTTGTGCTCCAAGATAAATGCCTCCCTCAATGTCGCCACCCCGATATGGTATACTAACTGCACCGGTCCCCGTCCGCGTGTATAGCGAGCGCCGGTACCGCGATTATGAGATCGAAGCCTCTTGTCGAGGTCAGTAGTCTGACCGGTGTAGTAGGTTCCGTCGCAACAGCGAATGATGTATACCTGGTATGGCATGCCTCCCATTGTATGAAAGAGATGTGTTTGAACAAACGAATTTCAGCCAAAGGGCACTTTCCGGAGTACGGGGACTCTTGGTCCAATAGCCGCAAATGAGCCGAGACTTGTCAACCAACAGCAAATGTATGGGCAGAATCCTATACTGTGACCGCAAGTTGCCGCGATAACCCGTGCTATCGATTAGTATTTTCGGCTATCTCTAAAGGTTCACCCCTTCAAAGGCGATAATCAGAGAGTAGCGTGCAAGGTAAACCATTGTGTATTTCACGTAGTTACCTTGGCACGGGAGTCTTTGAGATTATCGGTAGATAACAGCTTGATTCGCCATTCGCACCTAGCCGG
>CAUJJY010000168.1 GCA_963205155.1 Candidatus Zixiibacteriota bacterium
TATGCGAGGTGCATTTTCATTGGTCCGCCGTAGACATTGGCGGTAGTGGTCATGCGCGGATCGAGGCGCGATAGTGACAGATGATATGCCCAGCCGTCGTACCAGGAATCTTTGCGGTAGCCATCAGAGAGTTGGCGCGAGTAGCGACCGGAGAAATTCCAGCGGCCATCGATCAGGCCCGATTGATATTCGAGTGATTGTTTTTGCATGTCGCCGACCCATTTGCCGTTGTCCCAGAATCCGCCGTAGCCGGTGGTGAGAGCGACGTTGCGTGGTTGCTCGATGGCGGCAGAAACAATGTTGACCGAGCCACCAAAGGCGGCATCGCCGTAGAGTGAACTGCCGATACCGCGCTGGACCTGGATGTCTTTCACGTTGGAGGCGAAATCGGGGATATCGACAAAGTAGGTGGATTGGTCTTCGGGGTCGTTGAGCGGAATGCCGTTGATGTAGATCGAGACGCGTTTGTCATCGAAGCCGCGAATCTTGAGATAGCTGTATCCGAGTCCGCCGCCGGCATCGGAATAGGCATAGACGTTTGGAGTTGTCTCCAACAAAAGAGGAAACTCACCGATGGTGTAGTCGCGGGCGATTTCGCGGCTGGTGAAATCGGTGAATGCGACGGGTGACTTGCCGAGTTCGGCACGGTCGGCGGTCACGGTGACGCCCTGCATCGGAAAGACCGAAGGGGACAACTCGATTCGCAGTGATGAATCGGAGATGACGCTGATCATCTGCGGTTTGAAGCTGATATGCTTGAAAGTGAGCCGGCGCGATTGAGTCAAGTCGAGTTCGAGACGGAATGTGCCGTCAGAAGCCGATGCAACCCCGGCAGAGGAGGTTTCGACTGTGATGGCGACATCGGGGATGGGATGGCCCTGATCATCGACAACGACTCCGGTAACGGTGACAGCAAGGGCACAGAGCGGGTTCAATATTGCCAGTGTTGCGAGCAGAATTAAAGCGACTTTCATGTTAAACGCCTTTCCTTGGTCTTAAAACAAAAATGCCGCCTGAACTCAAGAGAGAATGGCAGCAACGGAAAGGGCGATTGTTTGAAGATGTCGCTACCGTTTCCCTACGCCGGTATTGTCCGGATCAGGTTTTGGGGGTATAATCTCAGACGACCTCTCGGTCGCCACTCCCAACGGCTATGTCTGGATATGATACGGATGGAGGGGGCGGATGCAAGGGTTTTTTTGCTGTCACCTGCCTCTCGATCACTCGCCCTCACCCCTTTCCCCTCTCCCAACAAGGGAGAGGGGAAAGTTTCGCTCTTGGCGAAATGTAAGGAGCACAGAGCTATGACCTACTGGGTTGATTGATTCCAACATTCACTAAACGCGAGATTTCGCTTGGCCAAGTTCCGCCGGAATGACGCTATTCTGCCGGGTGATATTCACAGTTTCGAAGTGACTTGTTTGTGAAAAGAATCACTTGCTTTTTAAGGAGGATTTTACTACCTATTCAGTTAAGTTTTGGAGTGCTTTGGTTAGTTATTGACTGTTCTACCCAGATAGGTGATTACAATGGTTAAGATTAAGGCATTTCAGGGTTTGCGGCCACAGGCAGAATTTGCCGAGAAGTTGTCATCTCCCCCTTACGATGTATTGTCTTCCGAGGAAGCCCGCATTATGGCTGATGGGAATGGCTTATCGTTTCTGCGTGTCACGAAACCTGAGATAACCTACACGACAGGATCGGAGCCAAGCGGCAACGATCTTTACGAACGAGCGAGAGTTAATCTTCAGACGCTGATCGACAACGGGACGATGGCGCAGGACAAGGCGCCTTGCATTTACATCTATCGCCTGACGTGGCGGGATGTCGACCAGACTGGATTCATGCTCTTGTCGAGCGTCGATGATTATTTGCTGGGACGAATCAAGCGTCACGAGTTTACGCGGCCTGACAAGGAAGCAGATCGCACGAAACTCAATGATGTGACAAACGCGCAGACGGGTCCGGTGTTTTTGTTCTATGCCGAGAGCCATGTCCTCGATGCGATTTTGACTGAAGAATGCGCAAAGGCTCCCACCTACGATTTTGTGGCGGCAGACGTGAGGAATCGGTTCTGGGTGGTGAATGACCCCGAGCGAGTTACTCATATCAAGGTTGGATTTGCCGGGTTGAGCGCGACCTACATTGCCGACGGGCATCATCGCTGCGCTGCCGCAGCAAATGTGTGCAAACAACGGCGCGCGCATAATCCGCAGTACACCGGCGAAGAGGCGGATTCTTTCTTCCTGTCGGTGGTGTTTCCGGAAAATCAGTTGAAGATACTTCCCTACAATCGAGTTGTGACGGACCTGATGGGTTTGGAGCCGAGGGACTTTATTACCAAGGTGAAAGAGCGGTTTACCGCAGAGGAATTACCAGAAGGCAAGACGGTAGAACCCGAGACTGATCGGGTCATCGGGATGTACCTTGAAAAGAAATGGTATAAGCTCACTCCCCTGCCGAACAGCTTTAATCAGTTTGATCCAATCGAGTCACTTGATATCAGCATCCTGTCAAGGAATTTGCTTGAACCGGTGCTGGGAATCACAAAACCGCGCACCGACAAGCGAATCGATTTCGTTGGCGGAATTCGTGGTACGAAGGAATTGATGAAGCTCGTAAATTCGGGAAAATTCAAAGTCGCTTTTGCAGTGCCGCCGGTATCGTTGAAAGCTCTGCGTTCTGTTGCCGATTCGGGCGGCGTGATGCCGCCGAAGTCAACGTGGTTTGAACCGAAGTTGCGCGATGGCATGGCAGTATATATTCTTAACTCATGAGTATGGACCCAATTCCATAAAGGAACGTGTGAAATGAAGATTCTACTATCGGATGCCTTTGATCCGTCGCTTCCCGACCTGCTGCGGAAGTACGGCGAAGTCACCTCGAATAAGGATGATGCCGCCGAGGCGGATGTCATTCT
The DNA here is from genome assembly GCA_963205155.1 of Candidatus Zixiibacteriota bacterium. Lineage (GTDB taxonomy): Bacteria > Zixibacteria > MSB-5A5 > CAIYYT01 > CAIYYT01 > JADJGC01. The sequence goes on from CAUJJY010000168.1 coordinate 2,921, forward strand.
TGTGCGGTCAAAGACGAAATGCACGAAGGAATATATCGACCAGGCCAAGAAGGTACGTTTGATCATTCGCGGCGGTGTTGGACTGGACAATATCGATGTCAAGTACGCCCAGGAAAAGGGTATCGAGGTCCACAACACGGCGGATGCTTCGAGTATTGCGGTGGCAGAGCTGGCCTTTGCGATGATGATCGCCGTGCCGAACCGGTTGGTGGAAGCGGACATTTCGATGAAGGAAGGCAAGTGGCTGAAGAAGGAGCTGAAGCGCACCGAGTTGTTCGGCAAGACGCTGGGAGTTATCGGGTGCGGCAAGATCGGCACCGAGGTTGCCAAACGGGCGCAGGCGTTCGGGATGAACGTCATCGGCTACGATCCGACAGTCGACGTGCACGATATCATTACGATCAAGGTGACGATAGACGAAGTTTATCGCGATGCGGATTACCTGACGCTGCACACGCCGCTCACCGAGAAGACACTGGGAATGATCAACAAAGAGACGATTGCCAAGATGAAGAACGGCGTGGTGATCATCAACACGGGTCGCGGGAAGTGCGTGATTGAGCAGGACGTGGTGGATGCGCTCAATTCCGGAAAGATCGCATTTTACTGTAATGACGTGTGGTATTCCGATCCGCCGGAGAGCACGCCCTTCCTCAAGGCAAAGAACACGCTGTTGACTCCGCATATCGGGGCATCGACGAATGAGAATCTGCTGCGCATCGGCAAGGCGGTCGATCGCATCATCGGCAAGTTTGTCGGCAACTATAATCAGAGAATCATCTGAAAAGGATAGACAATGAAACGCGTATATAATTTCAATCCCGGACCTTCTGCTCTGCCGCTGGAAGCCTTGAAGACGGCGCAGGAAGAGATGCTGGATTACAAGGGTATCGGTATGTCGGTACTCGAGATGAGTCACCGCAGCAAGGATTTCGAGGCAATTCTGGCGGAAGCCAAGGCACTAATCAAGAAGCATCTGCAACTGCCGGATGGATATCACATTCTCTTTCTCGGCGGCGGTGCTTCAATGCAGTTTGCCATGCTGCCGATGAACTTTCTCGCCCAGGGACAGAGCGCGGATTATGTGGTCACGGGTTCGTGGTCGCAGAAGGCGGTGTCGGAAGCGAAGTTGTTTGGCACGGTGAATACCGCTGCCAGTTCGAGCGAGGCGAATTTCAGCTATATCCCAACG
>CAUJJY010000169.1 GCA_963205155.1 Candidatus Zixiibacteriota bacterium
CAGCGACATCGCAGCAACCAATTCTGCTTCGTTGCCTGCGACTAAAGTCGTAGACAAGAGATAGGACTTATCTTGAAGCCAGGCAGGAAGATTCTCCGGACGAGAGCAGAATTCAATGTTCTCGGACAATTGCATTGCCGCGATCATGTGCTCGAAGTGCACGCGCAGCGAAGTCTTGGCAAATTCACCGATGACAAATAGCTTATATTCGTTGTCAATCTTGGTCAGTTCCGCAAGTATATCCAATACTACGACCGAATTTGCCTCCAACTCAGCTCCGCTCAAGTAAGCGATGTTCTTGGTTCTCCGCTTATTGTTTACCGACATCGGTGTGGCCGCTGCTACCGGCGGCAAAAGCGAATATTGCGCCATTGACTCAATCCTGTCGACGCAATCAAAGAGAACGGCTTCACTCGCCCGATTACTCGTTACGATCGCGTCAAATGCCTCCCAGCGACAGCGCTGATACTCAAGGTCGAGTATCTCTGTTCCTTGCACCCGGCATACCAATTTCGTTTTTCCATCAGCCTCCAGCGTCGAAGCCCAAACTGCGAAATCATCGATATGATCCAGCCAAATCGTGCAATCCTTGCCGAAATGCTCGAGGAATCGGTCTTGTCGTTGCTCCCGTTCGATGATAAAGCGATAACGCTCGTCCCCTGCATATGAGTCGATATAGGGCTTCAGAAAGCCGTAGTAACCGACCTTATCGCAGAAGATGAAAATGTCGCGCATTCTACACTTCCACCGGATGTTGAGTGTTAATCTCGGGCAAATGCTTCTCCACTGGTTTCGCTTCGAATAAACGATCGATTACGGTTCGATAGTCGTAATCCCACTTGAGTCCAAACCAATCGGTGCAGTTCTTGCAGATTGAGATCTTCGAGAATTCCTTGTCGAGATGGATGCGCCGCAACTGGTCGTAGTAAGGTGACTGCCAGATTTCGCTGATGCTCATTTGCGCGAGATCGAAATCTTTCATCACCGACTGCTCGCGCCAATCAGCGACACAAAACCGGGGTCGTCCGTGCGAACTGATGGCGATTCGATTCCACAACAACGAACAAGGCCAGCGGTACTGATCCTTCTCCATCTTCATGACTGAAGAGTTCACCATTCCCTTGACGGTCAAGTAGGTTCTGACTACCACATCATCAGCGATCGGCCCCCAGAATTGCTTGAATGCCTCTAACTCACCGCTCACCAATGTATCCTGGTCAATCATGTTGACGATGATGCGCAGGTTGGGATTATTCTTCTTGTTCTTGAGCAGGAACAGCACATTGCTGTAGACTTCAACGAAGTTCCCTTGCAGCCGGATTCGCTCGTACGTGGGCTTGTACAGGCTGTCCAGACTGAAATCGATTATTAGCTTCGTATCGGACGGCCGTAGAATCGCTTCAGCAATCGGCCGTGTCAGCGAACTGCCGTTCGTCACGATTGTCGCGATCTTAACGCCGCGATCTTTGATATAGTTGATCGCCTTGACGATGTGCTTGTAGAGGAACGGCTCGCCGTCGCAGGTAATGCGCAGAGTTGCGCCGTGCTCGGCGACCTCGTCGATTATGCGTGTGAAAATATCATAGTCGAGTTGATTCGGTTCATAGTCCGGAACGAATTTCTTGATGTCGTTTTGCGGGCAATGTATGCACCGAAAGTTGCAAATGTTGATCAGGTCCAGATGGACCATATTGGGGAACACGCTGTCCTGTTCGTTAGCAAAACCGTAAAACTCGCGCCATGGTGTCCCCACCGGAGTCTTGCTTTCAGACATGGGCGTACTTCTCCTTGAATTTCAACATAGCCGGTTGCGGCGTCGCGTTTTTGCGCATCTTCTCTCGGTACCAGTCGATTGTCCGCAACAGCCCGTCTTCCAGCTCGACCTTTGGCTCGAAGTTGAGAATCTCGCGTGCTTTGTTAATGTCGGGAATGCGCACTTCAACGTCCGGCGAGCTTGCTTCCTTGAACACGATTTGTGACTTGGACTCCGACAAACGAATGATCTCGCGGGCAAGTCGATAAATGGTCAGAGTGCTCTGCGGATTCCCTATATTGAACGCTTGTCCGCTCGAGCGATTGTTCTGCAGTATTTCCAATAATGCGTCAAGAATGTCGTCAATATAGCACCAAGCGCGAATCTGGCTCCCATCGGAGTAAATTGTAATGTCCTTGTTCTGAATTGCGTTCACGACGAAATGGTGTATCGCCCCCTCGCCAACTTGCCCCGGTCCAAAAATATTGAACGGGCGCACACAACAGATCGGCAGACCATACTTGATATAGAAGCTGTTCGCGAAGAATTCGCCCGTGAGCTTACTGATTGCGTACGACCACCGCGCTTCGCCGACAGTTAGCGCCGGCTTTAGATTCGCCTCGGTCACTTTGTAGGCATAGGCTCCGAAAACCTCACTGGTCGAAAAATCAACCACTCGCTCGAGCGATTTACCGGCTTCAAGACAAGTCGTATAGACATTGTACGTGCCGATGACATTGACCTCCATGGTCATTACCGGGTCGCGTAATACCGAATCGACACCGGCAACGGCGGCAGCGTGAACCACGATATTGGCGCTGTCGATTGAAGCCGCTAACGCCGCTCGATCACGAACATCGCCGCGAATCAGCTCGACGTTCGGATGGTTGGTAAGATGCGGCTTATCCTGCAGCGAATTTCTCTTAAAGTTGTCAAAGATGATAATGTGATTCTCGTCGGCTAACCGCTCGGCGAGTGCTGAACCGATAAATCCCGCGCCGCCGGTAATGAATATGGTCTTGCCCTTTATCATAGAATAGCTCCGTTGAGTGTTGAGGTGTTCCTTCTGTTAGCCATTTGACCTTCCTTTACACGAGTGCCGGCTCCGATTTGAGTGCGCCGAATGGCACGAGAAAGTGAAATGGATATTTCTCGCCGATCTCCGTGGTAGTCTGCCCCAGAATTGCCGCCCTATTATTGAGAATCTTGACGAGGTATTGATGCCGAGCTGGGTTCGCTCCCCACGATTCCTTGAAGCGAATCAGATCCGCCTGACTCCGCGGCGACGATTGCAGATTCATCAACGGGATTCCCCGTCGCTTTGCGTAGTTCATGACAAAATGAAACGCTGCCGTCGAAGCCTGTGTATCGTCTTCATCTCGATCAAACATGCTAAGGTAGTAGTCGAGGCAATGATTGTTCTGAACAGTCACAATTCCGCCCAGTAACTTGCCTTTTGACTTCGCAGTGAACAAACTGCAGTGACCGGGTGCTTGTAAGTGCTTGAACATCTCGTCGAAATATGCGAACGGCAGTTGCGCGCCGTGCAGTTCTTGGATTCGTTTCTCATAGCAGATGTACCAATTGTCCAAGTTCTCGGTGCCCGTCTCATGTGTGAGTTCCACATCGGCTGTCCCTGCCTTGCGCAGATTGCGCTGGAGATTATTCCTAAACTTGGACGTGGTTCCCGACAACGGATCACCTTTGAGATCCATTACGTGCACTACACTTTCAAGCGTATGGTCAAAAACGGACGTGTCGCCTTGATAGTCCGCAAAACACGGACTTGAGCAGATTGACAAGACATCGCAGTACTTCGAATAGTGGTCGAACAGAAGTTCATATACCTGACGCACTTCTGCAGTGTCCAACTTTGGGCCGATCTGCAGTCCGGAGTAACTTGCCGGATATGGCAGTGACTGTATCAGATTACGAAACTGGAGGGCACAGAAGAATGCAACTGCCTCTCCATCACGAACGAGCGTCACCGACCTGTCCTCTTCACCGGAAAAATCTTTGACGAAATCAAACCACAGAAGCGAGGACTGCAAATGGTGCGCCCTGTTTCGCAAAAGGCCGCCTGCAAAGTCGCGGTCTAACGATTTCACCATCCATTTGCTCATAATACTTTCGTACCTGTTTCTCCGCTCTTTTGCGTCGCACGCTGGATTTCTTCCAGCATCTGCTGGGCGGGGGCGAAGTTCGGATCAATTTGCAAGGCACGCTCATAACCAAGCTTTGCGCTTTCGAGGTGCCCCAATTTGAGATAGCAATCGGCCAGGAACCCCGTCAGTTCGGGCGACCGCGGATGTGTTTGCAGGCATTTCTCAACATATCGCAACGCATCTGAGTAATTCGAGGAATCGAAACACAGCCTTGCGACCAGGTAAGTCACGTCGAAGTCATCGGTCGCGTAGTCAAGGTAATTTGCGAGCTTGACTGCAGCATTGGCGTTGTCGCCAAGCTTGAAATAGGCAAGTCCGATGTTCCGCAATGCGGGCACCAATTGCGGGTCAACAACCAGCGCGCTCGCATAGTGGCGAATCGCCTGCTGGTAATCGGCCATACGGAAGTAGCAATTTCCTGCATTATTAAGGAGTTCCGCGTCGTTGCTATAGTTCTCCAGCAGTCGCGTATAGATTTCGAGAGCACGGTCAAATTGGCCCTGCCCAATCAGCACCTCTGCTTTTTGATTGAGTGCATTGACATTCGTTGGATCGACGGACAACAATTGGTCGATTCGAATCAGCGCCTCTTTGACATTCCCCGCTTCGCGCTCTAAAGCAATCAAAGTCTCAAGGGCCTTGGCATGTAAAGCATCTATCGCCAGGATTTCCAGGCAGTGTTTTCGACTCACCACTGGTTGACCCTGCTGTTGTTTGATTTTTGCAAGCAAGAAGCGTGCAGTTAAATCCGTCCGGTCAGACTGCAATCGCTGTTCGGCATAGGCTTCGGCACCATCGCTGTCGCCTTGTCGGTAACGCAGGACAGCCAGATGCGTGTAGACGTCGAGATGCTCCTTCTTGTACTCCAATACTCGCCTAAAATACGCCTCCGCCCGTTCGTCCATCTTCATCTCCTCATGGATCAACCCGAGACTGAAGTACGCTGCAGCCTGGTCATGCGAGTGGATGAGTATGAAGCTGGTGGTCTCGCCGCCCGGATTGTAGGCGTCGGCCGCGGCAATGTACTTCTCGTAAGTCTTGATGGCGCGGTCAAAGTCCCGCGCAGCCGCATAGACGTGTCCGAGTTGGAACAACGGGTCCAGGTAGTTCGGATCAATTTCGAGAGCACGCAGCGCGACCTCTTCGGCACGTTTGTATTCCCCTAAATGGAAGTAGGCGGACACAATCTGATCGAGCGCCATCAGGTGAATGTGACGCTGTCCCGGAGTATCAGCACTGGAGTTGCGTACAGCGCGGCCAGCGTGTTCGATAATCTCTTGGCAGACTTCTGGAGGCGGCATTTTGTGCTCGCCACGGAGAATTTGTGCCAAGTTGAAATTCGCAAAGTAATTATCGGGATTCTCTTCTAATTGCTGGTGAAGTAGTGCTTTGCTGCGAGCAATCTTCTTCTTCATCTGGTCCCAATCGAGCCCGTAACCGTAGTGGATTATGCTGGCATCAACCCGGAGAATTGCTTCTTCGGCCGGCAGACGTAATTCGTTGTGCACGATCCCTTCATAGCGGGCGTTGAGCTTGCGCCGCCACATCCGCACCGAAGGAAGGAACGACGTGACTTCCCCGCTGGCGACATGTTTATTGTGTACCGACAAGGACAACACGTTGATGTCCGGAACTCGCGTCGCCTGCTTGAGCTTCTCGATATCTTGCTGTTTCAATTCTTCGTCGGCGTCAAGAATCAGAATCCAGTCGCCGGTCGCGTATTCAAGTGACTGATTGCGATGAAGCGAAAAGTTATTCTGCCACGGATGATGATAGACCCTTGCTCCAAATTGCTCCGCAATCGCGACTGTTCCGTCAATTGAGCCGGTATCCACGACGATAATCTCGTTGACCAGGCCTTGGACGCTTTTCAGACATTGTGCCAACATGGCCTCTTCATTCTTCACGATCATGCAGAGAGAGATTCTTTCTTCGCCGACCATTTCGCGAGCCAATTTGTCGAGATCACGCTTGTTTCCGCACCGCACCAATCCGTCGCTGATTACCTTGCGGCGTCCCACTGTATCTCCGGTTCGGGCCTTAATCGTCGCCAAATTGATGTAAAACTCATCGTAGTCATCGCGGGCACGGATCGCCTCTTCCAATACGTTCGCGGCAGAATCAAACTCGCCGAGATTGTAGTACGACATCGCCAAGCACGAAATCAGATCGAGTTGTGCCTTGGCGGTCAGATTGCTCCCATCGCTTCGAGCTGTTTCCGACAGCGGCATTAAAACCGGTTCGGCGGTGCGAATGCAATCGTCAAACTCGCGAAATTCATAGTGAAGCAGGCCTTTCAGCAGGGTTTCGCGCTCGCCTAAACCGGTGGCATTCCCGAGGTCTGCCAGAAACTTGTCCGCCTCGGCAAAATTGCCTACGCGATACGCGCTCCATGCTCCAATCTGGGATAACTCCGGAATCGCGCTGCCTGCTTGGGTCGAGGGTTCACCCTGCACATCTCGCACAATCCTCAAGGCTGCCGCATAATCACCGTCGGCGAAGTGAATCCGCGATTGCTCGAGTGACGCACCACTATCCGAAGCGCTTTTTGCCGCAGGTCTATCGGACTTCGGTAGCTTGCTGGTCTTCTTCTTAGCCATTGATAGCCTCGCGGTTTTCACCCGACAACATGGTCGTGATGAGAGTTTCGATTTTCTGCAATTGTCTGCGATTATCGTAGCGTTCAGAAATGAACTTACGGCATTCCTGTTGCAGGGCTGGTCGGTTGCTGACCTCCAGTTCCGCTAAGAGCCGTACGCAGTCGGTCGGTGTCGTGAAGACATAACGCTTGGGATATAATTGATCTGCACCGAGCCAGTCATGGATCAGCGGCAACACTCCCGAGGCCATCCCTTCGGCGATCGAGTAATGGAACGACTCAAAAAGCGACGTCGACATGACGAAGTCCTTGTCCCGCAGATAAGCCGGCACATCCTTCACCCAGCCGTCGAATGACACCGGGATGTTCAGGCGTGGCAGCAAGTGGGCGAAGTACACTTGGATGCGTGCGTCCTGATGTTCTCCGGCCAGATGAAAAGTGTAACCGGGATCGTAATCGTGAATCGCTTTGAAGCAGTACAATAGCAGAGCCGGATTCTTCTTATAGTTGATGTAGCCGATTGAGCAGATTCGCTTCCCAGGAACCTTGGTCTTTGGTATTGTAAATCGATCGAGGTCAACGCCGTTGTGGATGACTGTTATTGGACACGGTACTTGGAAATTGTAGCTCAACAGTTCTTTTACCGCGTCGCTCACCAGTACCAGGTGGTCAATCTTGCTCCAGTCCACTTGCCGTGGCATATCCGAGAACACCTCGTAGCTGTGCAATCGACAGATCATTTTGCACTTCTTGGGCAACTTCGAAGCCGCAATCACCAACTGATCACACCACTCAAACCAGGCAAGGTCACACCATTCGAGCAGCGACTTCACTTCGGCTTCAGAGCCCTTCTCGAAGACGCGCAAATCGTGCTGGGATTTGAGATTGTCGATCACCGGATCAATGAATGTGCGGTAAGAGGCAAACACCGCGATCTTGGCGCGCGCGGTCTGCGGCGCAATAACAATTTTCGATGTCGCGTCGTTACTCTGTGCACTGCCGGTACCGCCATTACGCTTCTCCCACTCCTGCAACACAGCATCGGCGCCCCAGCGTTCGAGATATTGTGCCCGCACCGACTGGAAGTCTGCGAGCTTTTCATGCCGTTTGCAGAAGTCGAGGAAATTGGTGAACAGCTTCTTGCTGGCTGATTTTAGTTTTGCACCGCGCTGAAACGTGTTCAACGCTCCCGTCAAGTTGCCGCTCTCTTCTTCAAGAATCGCCAGGTCGTTGTAAGCTGCCGGCTCCATCGGCGCAAGCATAATCAGCTTGTGCAAGCATTCGGCCGCAGCTTCGAATTTCCCTAGTGCCGTTCGCACCAAGGCTAGATTGTGCAGAATGTCGGCATTGTTTGGTACGAAACGAAGCGCCCTTGAGAAGTATTCCTCCGCTCTCGCCGGTTCTCCGGCTTGAAGCCATGTCATCGCGGTGGAGTTGAGTAAGTCGATTGATCGGGGCTGCAGCAAGCACGCCTTGTCCAGAATGGTGGCGGCTCCGCGGAAGTCTTTCTTTTCTATCTTGGTGGAAGCTTCTTCGACGAGTGCAGCGGCTTTGTCAGCTGCAGTCGCAACCTGTTCGGTTGATTCCTGCGGACCGGCGTCCTTGGGGTTGACCATGGCATCTCCTATTTGCTTTGCAACTACGACTCACTGTCGCTCCCATATTCCAATCGGGAATTCTATTACGAAATCTGAACTGTCGTTATCTTCTGCGTATCGACGCTGCGCCTGCGCTCCATCTGCTTCACCACCGAATGCGCCACCGAGTACTGGCTGTCTGTCAGAACAAGTTGCTTCACACGGTTATTGCGCTTATTGACCAGGATTGGTCCCTGCAGGTTGGCCGTCATGTCTTCCAACCGCTCGGGAATGGTGACAACGACAAAGATTTCCACATCGTGCGGATCAGCTACCTCGATGTCAGCCACTTCTTTCGCATGAACGGCAACACGGTAGTCGGGGAAAAACACAACCGGGCTGACGACAACGAAAGCCAGGTCAGGTGCATCAATGCACTGCAGCCAACGAAATGGCAGGCACTCCGCGCTCTCCATTAGAACGAAATGCTCCAGCCCTTCAAATCCCAGCAGTCCCTTCGGAATCTGCAGGATATCCGCTTCGTTGACTTCTATTGTTCCAAATTGACGGGTTTGAACTTCCATTATCCCCTCGTTATCTGATAAAATCCAAAAGCGATGGTTGGAGAATCTTGGCGGCGGAATTGAGTGCCGCATTATAGGCGTTTTCTTGCATTGCTAAATCCGTAATCAACTTCGTCAGATCGGCATCTTCGACATCGGACAGAAGTTTTGTATAGTAAACCTCGTATTCCTGCAGACGATTGAGTGTCGTCTCCATCGAGATACCCTTGGCGCCGGTCGCAGCGCGTTCATTCAGGACCATCGTCAGGGAATCGCTAAGCGTCCCCACCATCTGCTGGATCGTCTCGCCATCGTCTTCGCGAAGTGCCTTTGTCAACAGCATCATCGAACCCATCACATCGGCTGCACCGGATATTCCCAGGGCCGACGCCGTGCGATTTTCGTCGCCGTTCGTGACCATCAATGTTCGCGTCGGATCATCATTCGCAATCTGGATTCCGGTACCGGCGCTATTAATCGACGCGGTTAAGGCGAAGCCGGAATTGTTGATTCGATCCATTAGATCTTGCACTGTCACAATTGACGTGTCCGCCAGATCAATCTCGTATGACGAGTCGCCGTGAGCGATGCGAATGACTCCTGGCGCGAAGCCATTGTTGTTATTGAATTGCGAAAGCAAATCACCCGCTGTCAACTGGGGCTGAAGTGATTGACCCACTTGCGTGTAATTGAAGAGCCCGACCAAGCCAAGGTCGACGGCAGTCGTCTCGCCAGGCGCCGTTTCCGCCACGCTAAAAGCCGGTCGCGGGTTGAGTGCGGTTCCGTTAAGAACGGGATTTATCTGCCCGAGAATTCCCAGATTCGAGGCTGTGTTTTCAAGTGCTGCAAATTCTTCGACGCGCAAATCAAGCGGCGTTCCGTTCGTGTCGGTAATACTGATTCCGTTACCCGAGCCGTTTATCGCCGCAGTCACATTTGCCACGCCGGCCGAAGCCAGCTGCGTGTTGATGGCACTAATCACGTCGCCTACGGTTACTGCGGAAGAGATGTCGATTGCGACACTGGTCGTTCCGGCGCCGTTTCGAATCGTAAATTTACCCGGGGATGAGTCAATGCCCAATCCGGCATTGAGATTGGCCAACGGTGTCGAGTTGGTAATAGTCGGATCGTCGACTGCGACCAGGCGGAGGTTGTTTCCCTCAAGACCAATTGACGCAGTCAGATTCGTAATGCCGCCGGCTGTCAATTGTGCATTGATGGCGCTGATTGCCCCTTGAATGTCCGTCGCCGCGGAAATGTCCACGTTAACCGTGATATTCTTGTTCTGGTCCGTGATCGCAAACGTGCCGGGAGCTAGATCGACTCCCTGATTAAGATGAAGGCTGGCAAGTGTCGTCGCCGCGGTCACGCCCAATTTAACGTCAGCGCTGGCTCCGATTGCCTGGAACGGCTTGGTCAGCAGGTTCGATCCGATTGTATTGATTTGCACTTTCGATCGGGTATCAACTGTGTATTCCATGATGCCGCTGTCGCCTCGATAGACGACGCCATTGGAGTTCGTTTCGAACGGCTGTGTGCGCGTGCGATATCCCGAGAACAGATAATTGTTCTGCAATTGCGAATTGCCTGCGCCGATGATTTGATCGAACAACGATTGCACTTCA
>CAUJJY010000170.1 GCA_963205155.1 Candidatus Zixiibacteriota bacterium
ATCTCCATAAAACAGCACAATTGTTGGCTAATCAAAATAGTGGGAATCTCCCCGACCAATATGAGAGATTAGTTCACCTTCCCGGTATTGGAGACTATACAGCGTCGGCAATTCTAAGCATTGCCTTTCAGAAGCCGTACCCGGTCCTCGACGCGAATGTTCGTCGAGTTGTTCGAAGGCTTCTTGCCATAGAAATCGAAGGCTCGCAATCCACGCAGCAGATCCGCGAATTCCTTCACACTGCCATTTCACCCAAACGGCCGGGCGAGTTCAACGAGGCAATAATGGAGCTGGGCCAAACGATTTGCCGCGTCCGTAATCCCCTGTGTGATGTATGCCCAGTTAAGAGCAAGTGCTCCGCGCGTGCTCTCGGTATCCAATCGGATATCCCGACGCCGAAGACGAAGGTCTCCGTTGTCAAGGCATCCTTTGTCTTACTGGTTCTTTGTCGCGGCAAACTACTGCTTCAGAAGAATAATACCGGCCTGTTTGCTGGAATGTGGTCTCTGCCGCGGGCGCCCAGATCAAAACTTTCTGCAGAACGAACGATTTCTCGCTTCCTGCGGAAAGAGGACACACAAGGATTTGAAATAACAGCGCGACTCAAACCAAGGATGCACACCTATACCAAGTATACAGACAGTCTTACGCCAATTGTGGTCAGGCTCGACAGCGTCAAGTTCCCTAAGTCCGCAAGTGGCAATTGGGTAGCATTTTCCAGGCTCGACGACTACCCCCTTCCGGCTATTGACAGGAAAATCATCGATGAAATGCTTGCCCTGCAAGGTCCTAATCATCGAACAAATCCTCAATTATTTTAATCCCGACCGACAAGATTTCCTTTTGGCGGAGGCAACTTTCGTGTAAATTGCCTCGTTCCTGCGGCGCAGAAAACAAGCGACCGTCTGAAACAATTGAAGTCAGAGACTTCGACACTAATGATAAGGTTGGTTTAAGATGTCACCGTTCAAAACACCTGATGGTAAAGTTCTCGTTACTCTAATACCCGGCGACGGCATCGGCCCCGAGTGTGTCAACTCGGCAAAGAAGATGATCGAAGCCACAGGCGCGCCGCTTGCCTGGGAAGAGCGCGCTGCCGGCGAAAGCGTTTTCAAGCAGGGAATCCCTTCCGGCGTAACGCCCGAAACAATCGAATCAATCAAGAAAACTCGTCTCGTGTTAAAAGGTCCCCTCGGGACCCCGGTCGGCTATGGCGAGAAGAGCGCGAATGTCACGTTACGCAAGCTGTTTGAAACTTACGGCAACATTCGTCCGGCCCGCGAAATCCCCGGCGTCAAGACTCCGTACACCGGACGCGGTGTCGATCTCATTGTCGTTCGTGAAAACGTCGAAGATCTGTATGCCGGTATTGAACACATGCAGACTCCGGGTGTGGCCCAATGTCTCAAGCTGATCTCCCGCAAAGGTTGCGAGAAGATCGTCCGCCTTGGATTCGAGGTTGCCCGCGCCGAAGGACGCAAGACAGACCATTGTGCAACAAAAGCCAACATCATGAAATGTACCGAGGGCACTCTCAAGCGCGCCTTCGAAGCAATTGCACCGGAATATCCAGACATTGAGTCATATCATATCATCATCGACAACTGTGCTCATCAGCTTGTCAAGAAGCCGGAGCAGTTCGATGTTATCATCACGACCAACATGAATGGCGATATCATCAGCGACTTGAGTTCAGCCCTTATTGGCGGTCTGGGATTTGCCCCTTCAGCTAACTTGGGTACCGACATTGCCATTTTCGAAGCTGTCCACGGATCAGCTCCCAAGTATGCGGGCAAGAATGTCATCAATCCGACCGCGGTCGTATTCTCGGCGGTAATGATGCTGCGCTATCTGGGAATGTTCAAGGAAGCTGCGACAATCGAGAACGCTGTACTGTTCACTCTCGAAGAAGGCAAGGTCATGCCGCGTGATGTCGTCGGCGATGAGAAAGCTGCTTCAACCACCGGCTATACCGATGCCATCATTGCCGCCTACGGCAAGAAGCCATCAAAAGTCCAACTCCGCGACCACAAGCCGATCAAGATGCCAGATGTTTCCGCCAGACCGGACTTTGTTGTTGCCAAGACCCGCAAAGTCGTCGGCCTCGACCTCTTCGTAGAGTGGGCCTCGTCGGTTGATGAACTTGGCAAAGGGATGGAAGCCGTCCTTGAGGGCACTCCGCTCAAACTCAAAATGGTCTCCAGCCGCGGCACCAAGTTGTACCCGACGATGGGCACGATTACGGACACGGTTGACGCCTTCACTTGTCGCATATTGATGCGCGACGCTGACAAGGATATGACTGACGAGATTCTCGCCGCTATTATGCAAAAAATGAGCGGCAAATTCCGCTGGGGTCATATCGAGAAGCTGCAGATCTTTGATGGCAAGGATGGATTCACAAAAGCGCAGGGCGAAGACTAAACTTCGAACCATCGTCTCAAGAGGCGATTGGATAGTTATGCGGCGGGAAGCAATTCCCGCCGTTTTTCTTCAGTTCACATAGTCTACGATCAATCTGTTTCCCGCCCGGCAGTCTCTTTAAGTTAGTGAGGGTTCACCGATACTCCATTGAGTCTATAATCGACAGCACCGACCCCTAACTTGTTGCCCTAAATGTTGAAACAATGTATCTTCTTAGTCGACGATAGATTATGGGCTCACCCTTCACCGCCGAAACCGGGATTTAGTTGATCGTGGCAAAAGACGATTCAGACGACAAGACAAGAACTCACGTGACGCTGACGAGCGGAACCATGATTTCGCACTACCGGATCATTGAGAAGATTGGTGCCGGCGGAATGGGTGAAGTCTTTCTGGCGGAGGACACCAGGCTCAAGCGAAACGTCGCACTGAAATTTTTGCCTTCCCATCTTGTGTTACATGAAGAAATCAAGACTCGGTTTCTGCGCGAGGCACAAGCGGTAGCCAAGCTGAATCACCCTAACATCGTTACGATCTATGATGTCAGCGAATTCAACGGCAGGCCATTCTTTGCTATGGAACATGTCGAGGGGCACTTGCTTCACCACTTCGCCCACGAAAAACCGTTGCCGCTCGACACGGTTGTGGATTACGCCATTCAAGTGTGCCAGGGAATCGGCGAAGCGCACCGCGCCGGTGTAATTCACCGGGATATCAAAGCCACCAACATCATCGTCGATACCAAGGGAAGGGCACGACTGCTCGACTTTGGCCTGGCGGCTGTTGCCGGGGACGACAAATTGACGAAGACCGGCTCTACGCTCGGCACGGTAGCGTATATGTCGCCGGAACAGGTGTCAGGACGAGACATCGACCAGCGCTCGGACCTGTTTTCCTTTGGCGTCGTTCTGTATGAATTGCTTGCGGGGCGCACGCCCTTCCGGCGCGACAGCGAAGGTGCGACTTTGCGGGCGATAATGCAGGATACGCCGGAGCCGCTGGGTCGGTACAAATCGGACATCCCGCAGAAGCTCCAGCAAGTCATCGACAAGCTGCTTGAGAAAGACCGGGCGATGAGGTATCAGACGGCTGAAGATATCATCGCTGATCTGAAACGGCTCGCCTATGACTCGCAGCAAACCGGAAATCAGCCCCGGTCCAAACCGGTCAAATCACACTTGAAAGTGTATGTCGGGGCGGCGATAGTCGTCATTGCAGCGGTTCTTGTCATCTACTTTCTCCCGCGGTCTGAATCGACTCAATCCGAGACAGCCAATGCCATGCCGATGATTGCGGTTTTGCCATTTGAAAATCTGGGAAATCCTGATGACGAATATTTCGCCGATGGCATGACAGAAGAAATCACCTCCCGCCTTGCCGGTATCAAAGGTCTCGGCGTGATTTCCCGCACCAGTGCGATGCAATACAAGAAGACTGGGAAAAGCTTGAGTGAAATTGGCAACGAGCTTGGAGTCAATTACGTCCTTGAGGGAACGGTACGCTGGGCAAAATCAGCAGGACAGACGAAGGTCAGAATTACACCACAACTTATTCGAGTGTCAGATGACCGCCACATGTGGGCTGACAACTACGAGCGAGCGGTGATGGAAGTTTTCGCAGTGCAGGCAGAAATCGCCTCACAGATAGTCGACCAACTTGGATTATCGCTTCTTGTACCTGAGCGCGAAAAACTCGCGGATAGTCCGACGAGCAATGAGCAAGCGTTTGATTTGTATCTGATAGGAATC
>CAUJJY010000171.1 GCA_963205155.1 Candidatus Zixiibacteriota bacterium
GAAGACCAGCAACCACTATAGCCTTCGTTGGTTCACCCCCGCAGTGGAGATTGACTTGTGCGGTCACGCAACTCTGGCTTCCGCTCATGTGCTGTGGACAGAAAACCATGTCCGGGCAGATGAAACAATCTACTTTGACACCAAGAGCGGTGAACTGACCGCCAAGCAGTTGCCTGACGGCTGGATCCAACTCAACTTTCCAGCGATCACTTCAGCACCGATTGAGAACCACCGTCTATCAGCCGCGATCGGTACAACACCAACGGCCATTGCGATGACGCACCACACTATCATCGCCGAACTTTCTTCGGAACAAGAAGTACGAAATCTGAAACCTGATTTCGCCGCGATTCTGGCGCTTGGCGTCCACGGTGTGATTGTCACTGCCGCCAGTTCAGGCAAATACGATTTCGTTTCGCGATTCTTCGCGCCTGCCGTCGGCATAAACGAGGATCCCGTCACCGGATCCGCACATTGCGCTCTAGGCCCCTATTGGCAGAAGCGGCTTGGCAAGAGCCAATTCTTCGCCTACCAGGCGTCCGCCCGTGGCGGCGAGATGCGCGTAACCGTCATCGACAAACGAGTATTGCTCGAAGGCAAGGCAGTTACAACCATCACAGGCGTCGTGAATTTCTAATAGCCGGACAGCCACTTGCCAATCAGCCCAAGAATTGCGCTTGTGCCTTTTCGTTGCAACCAACAACGCCAACGAGTTGCGCGCGAATCGTCGCACCGCGATTGTGAATTTAATGATGTTTCACAAATTTCTCAATTTCGAGACTTCGCTGGTCGATAATATCCACACATGCTGCAACTAACATCGCCCAAGACTCCCCATTCGACTCGAGATCCGCACAGTCGTCTGTACGACGACATCGCGCTGCTCGGGCAGTTTTTGGAAGAGACTATTCGCGAACAGGTCGGCGAACAAGCGCTCGATCGCATTGAGACCATACGTTGCCTCGCTGAAAATGCGCACCGCGATGGCGGCGAACACGCCGAACGACTCGTGCGCATACTCACCGGATTGTCTCCTGAAGATATGCTGATGCTCACGCGTGCTTTTTCTCAATTCCTCAATCTCGCCAACATTGCCGAGCAGTATCACCGGATTCGTCGTCGCCGCAGTTACCAGACGCTGCTGGAGCCGCGTCCGCAAGGAGGTTCGCTTGAGGAACTTCTGCCTCGCCTACTCAAATTCGGTCACGAACCATCAGTTATCTTGAATGCTTTGTGCGAATTGCGAATCGAATTTGTCTTGACCGCACATCCGACTGAAGTCTGTCGCCGAACATTCATAAACAAGTATGATGGAATCGCCAAGGCGCTTGAGACGTTGGATCGCAGCGACCTGTCACCGGTGGAAAGAAACGAAATTCTTCGGCAACTCCGGCGATTGATCCTCGCCGCCTGGCACACCCCGGAGGTTCGAGACGAGCAGCCGACGCCGGTTGATGAAGCCCGCTGGGGCGCCAATGTCATCGAGCGTTACTTATGGCATGCGGTACCGCGATTTCTGCGTGAACTCGAAAGTACTGTCCAACGAAGCACCGGCGAATCATTGCCGGTGAATTGTTCACCCGTTTGCTTCGCCTCCTGGATGGGCGGAGATCGTGATGGCAATCCCTTCGTTACCGCCGCCGTCACCGAACGCGTCATCCTGATGAATCGTTGGACCGCTGCGAATTTGTTCCTCCGTGATGTAGAACACCTGTATGCCGATTTGTCAATGTCGAAATGCAGTTCCGAGCTGCGCGCATTTGTTGGAGACTCGCGAGAACCGTATCGCGCCATCTTGGCACAAATCCGCACTCGGCTTTCCGCAACTCGTGACTGGGCTCTCGGTCGACTTCAGGGTCTCTCCGTAGAAGACAACAACGTCTATACCAACAGCGAGGAACTACTCGAACCCCTCTTATTGTGCTATCGTTCTTTGGAAGAAAGCAAAATGGGCTCGATCGCCAGAGGAGAATTAAGCGATACAATCCGCCGCCTCGCCTGCTTTGGAATTTCCTTGCTTCGGCTCGATATTCGGCAGGACGCCAACCGTCATGCTGACGCACTCAATGTCGTAACCGAAGAGCTTGGTCTTGGAAACTACCGCGAGTGGAGCGAAAGTCAAAGGCAATCATTCTTGCTCCATTACCTTGACCTTCCCGAGAACGAACTTCCTGTCTTCGCCAGCTCGATACCTGAAGTTGCTGAAGTTTTCGAAACGATGACAGTCATTGCCCGTCACCCGGCTTCGTCCTTTGGCGCCTATATCATTTCAATGGCGACAGCGCCGTCAGATGTGCTCGCTGTCTACTTGCTTCAGCGCCTGGCCGGTGTGCGCGAACCGATGAAAGTGGTCCCGCTATTTGAAACACTCTCCGACCTCAACGGCGCTGCTTCGGCGATTGAACTCTTGCTGCGCAATGAATCGTACCGAAAACTGATTCAGGACCATCAGGAAGTGATGATTGGCTACTCCGATTCAGCCAAAGACGGCGGTTATCTTGCAGCAACCTGGGCTCTCTACCGCGCACAAGAGCAGATTGCCTCTGTCTGCGGGCAACACGGTGTGAAACTGACACTGTTCCACGGTCGCGGCGGATCGGTTAGCCGCGGCGGCGCACCGGCACACAAGGCGCTCCTTTCGCAGCCACCCGGATCGGTCGGAAATTCTCTGCGCATTACTACGCAAGGCGAAGTTGTCCGTGCCCAGTTCGGTATGGTCGGGATCGCCGTTCGCACGATTGAACTTTACACATCTGCTGTACTGGAAGCCTCCCTCCTGCCTCCGCCGGAACCAAAACCGGAATGGCGCATTACGATGGACGAATTGGCCAAGGCTTCGCTCGACTCCTACCGAACCACAGTTCGCGGCAATGTTCCCTTCTTGGAATACTTTTCGGCAGCAACTCCAATCAACGAGCTGCAGAAATTGCCCTTAGGAAGTCGTCCAGCCAAACGCAGGCAGGTCACTTCTATCGACAGCCTTCGTGCGATTCCCTGGGTCTTCGCGTGGTCGCAAATTCGCTTTCCCCTTACTGCGTGGCTGGGAATCGGTACGGCGCTCGAGTCAGCTCTGCACAATGGTCATCGTCAGCGACTCCTGGATATGGCGCACGAGTGGCCGTTCTTTAGGTCCATTCTTGATATGCTTGAAATGGTACTCGCAAAAACTGAACCGCAGATTCTGTCTCACTACGAGTCCGCCTTGGTACCTGCTGAACTCCATGGCGTCGGCGACGGCCTGCGTGAAGAACTTGCACGGGCCACTTCGAGTGTCAAACAATTGACTGGCCATATGGAAATGCTCCAGGACGACTCCGTAATCACACGCTCCTTGCGCGTCCGCACACCATATACTTACCCTTTGAATCTGCTCCAGGTCGAGCTTCTGCGACGTTCTCGCACTGAAAGTGCGCCCGATCCAATCCTAACCCAAGCGCTCATGAGCAGTATCACCGGAATTGCCGCCGGCATGCGCAATACCGGATAGCGATCTGATCCCGTACAAAACGAAATCGCCGCGACGACCTTGCACAGTGTCACGGCGAAATCTCCTCGAAAAACTCGTCGCGGTTAGTTCTGTGAATGTAATGCGACCTTGTTGCCCTCGGAGTCAATAAACATCGCGAAGTAGCCTATTTCCGGAGTGACTTGTGTCTTGGGGACTATGACTTGTCCGCCCGCCTTGCCAACTCGGTCCAATATTGCTGTCAAGTCGGGATTGGCGTTCAGATATACGGTGGTACCTTCGGCGCTTGGTTTCATCATCGCATGATGAATGACCGCTCCGCCGACCTTGCCTTCGTCCATCGGAAAGAACGCCATCTGGTGTTCACCCATGGTCGAAGCATGCATCTCTGCACCCATGATCGTTTCGTAGAACTTCTTCGCCCGCTGAAAATCAGCCGATGGAATTTCAAACCAATTCAGGGCATTACGCTGTCCGTCAGACATTGCAGAACTCCTCTCGATAGAGATTTATTGAATATAGCCAATTTTAGTATACGATACGACGCGCCGCTGGTTGCGTCAATCACATTTGAAATGGGAAAATGAAGAAAGTGGGCGTCCGAAATATCCGGCAGAGGCACCTGGCCCCTGCCGGAGTCTCAGAATTGAGGTTCTACTTGGTGTCAGCCTTGGGAGCAGCCGCCGGTGTTGGCGCCGGCATCTTGGCGTACTCTTCGTTGTTTTTCTGTGCCCACTTGTGCATGTCAGCTACGAGTGCCGGATCGGTGGAGGTCATCAGCATTACAGAGCCGGACTTCAGCCAGACCTCTTCCATTACCACGCCACGCATGAGCAATCCGCCCATCGCTTCGCAACTTCCGCACATCTTGACCGGTTCGCCCTTGCTGGCTTTTGCACCGATTTCGTTCATCATCGCGCTGGTCTTCTTGAATTCGGCCATCCGCTTCTCCGGGCAGGTCATGACGGTCATAACGCCGTTCTTCATCGGAACCATCTCATGAGTCATTTCGCTCATGAGCCCGCTCGACATCCACGGCTTGCAAAAGTCGCAGTTGGTGAAATCGAGCCACGGCTTCTCGTCCGCCGCAACCACAAATGCGGCCGCAAGTGCCAGTATCGCCGTGATGAAGGTGAGTGACAATTTCTTGCTCATTCTTTCTCCTTTCAAGAGACTTGCTTTTGCCGGCGCTGGGATCCACTTAGACGAATCATCCCTGACCACAACTCCAGCCGTTCTACAGTTACCGAATACATTTTAATAATGGACAAAGATAGTAGACACAAACTTTGAGCGCAATACTCAACTTGACCTTAAGTTATATTTTTATGGTTGTGTGTAACTGTCACAAGCACAATGATTTGGTTTGGGTGTTTTAGCTTAACGCTTTAAGTGGGGTCTGGGCATTTCTCACCCAAATACTTCTGGTGCATTTGCGTGGATTCGATAACTTGCGACATGAATCCGAATCTCAATGCGATCACTCTTTCCCGAAAGCGCCTCGTTACCACCTTCATTATTTCGATGCTCGCCGTCGGAGCCTACTGGTGGCCGCCTTCATATAGCGAAATTCAGATTATTCCAAGTTGGTGGGTTTTTGCCATAATCGCAGTACTTGTGGCCGCCATGTTTGCAGTTGGAGACCTGAAACACTCTATGATGATCGGTGGCGCAACTGCCGGCGGAGCCATCGCGGCGATTGTCATCCGTATTGTGATTGATGTCGTCGGCGATCCCACCAGCCACAATCTTTGGCCGTTTGAATTGGCACTTGCGGGGATCTTCATTGTCCCCTCTGCCCTGCTTGGCGCCGCCGTCGGCATGGTTGCGAGAAGAGTCTTCTCGCGCAGTTAAATTCTCTCGGTTACGTCAGCGATTGCGCTCCACAATAAGCAGGAATTCAACCTTTGAAGTTGCTCCCATAAACTGGAACGTCGGACTTACGTAAGGAATCACGGCGATCACCTCGCCGCGCTGCTGGTTTAAAAACTGCTCAAGCTTCTCTTGGGCAGTGTCCTTTTTCACTTCAAGTCGATGAACTCGGTAGCTCATATGCGTTACTCCTTAGTTTCTCTGCTTTGGACTGTAAGTGAAAGCTAACTAATGGCGACATACAGGTCAATGTATAAGTCGACCTGCTCTCCGCCAACACTCCTGCACATCTGTCGGTTAGTTTCAACTTGAATGAATTGCAGTATTTAGTATTATTGGACCCATGAAAACTAACCGACTTGAAGCCTTCAGTGATGGCGTTCTGGCCATTATTATTACGATCATGGTCCTTGAACTCAAGGCACCCCACAGCGCTGACTTGGATGCGCTCCGGCCCTTGCTGCCTTCCCTCTTGACCTACCTCTTAAGTTTTGTCTACCTCGGAATCTATTGGAATAACCATCATCATCTCCTTCATGCAACTCCGCGGATCAATGGCGCGATAATGTGGGCGAATCTGAATCTGCTGTTTTGGCTTTCGCTGGTGCCGTTCTTCACGGCGTGGCTGGGGGAAAATCACAGTGCACCGTGGCCGGCGGCCCTTTACGGTGGCGTTTTGCTAATGGCCGCAGTATCATACACGATTCTGCAGACTACTATCGTCTCGCATCTGGGCCGCGATTCAAAACTGGCGCGCTCGCTCGGATCAGACCTCAAGGGAAGACTCTCGATTGCGATGTATCTCGCGGCAATTGGATTCGCCTGGCTCCATCCAACAATCTCTGACCTCCTTTACATCGGCGTTGCATTGATCTGGATAATTCCGGATCGTCGGGCTCAAGCAGCGTTTGAAGACTAGTTCTGTACTACAAGGCGCGTCACCATCTGGACATCTGTAAATGCCGCAACACTCGCGCCAACTAAATACATGCAGTAGTCGAGCGGATCAAATGTCGAGCCTAAGACTGGAATCCCGAAGTACTGCGCTGTCTCCGCTACTGCAGGTACAAGTATCGCAAGCGCAAGCTTCACCTGCCACGGTTTGCACCAAGGCAACTTCGACTCGCTCGCACACAGCAAGAAATACGCCGCGAATGGCATGACCAGATCCGAGAAGTAACTGAAATAGGCCACTCGCCAATTTTCTGCAAGGTGTCTGCCTATATCCATCAAATGCAAGATCGCAATTGCACCGACAAAAGTCAGACTTACAATTCGACGTCGGTCCATATAGTAAGTATGCCGTTTTGAAATGCCGCTGTCAATCAACACCTCTTCGATTGCCCACCGATGTCCAAGACACCCTGTCAGTACTGTCCGCCTACAAGTGGATGCCGGACCTCCCTAAATCGACAGGCGCAATCGGTAAATCTTTGTGCCGGCCAATGTATGATCGCCGCCTTCGTATTGGGCATAGTCGAAATTTAAGTCAACGCGCCGCAGGATGTCACCACGATGCAGGACATCACGCGACTCCAGCCAGGTCAATAGCCCGCCAACACTGATGCCAAATCCAAATGTGTAAGGATGCAATTCGCCAAATCCATCTTCGAGTTTTCCCAGGCGCGCGTAGAATACATCGTACAAACCTAATTCCACTCCACGCCTGTTGGATTTGCGGTCATCGTTGTACAGTTCCTTCTCGGACTCATAGACAAGCAACAATGTGGCAAGTGGCAGTTGATTGCGTTTGATGCCAGTTTTGAGCGCGAGGCCCGTTTTGCTTGTTGTCGGCAATGGCTCTTTGAAAAAGACACCAGAGTATTTAAAATCATCGCCGTCGTTGGCCTTGACATAGGCGACAGAAGGAGTGAACTCAAACTCCAGCACGCCTGTTTGTGGACTGTCGGCAACATCTGTTCGCCTGAGTATTTCTGCAATCGGTAACTCCACTAATATGCCATAGTCAGATGCATCAGCTGTACCAACCATGCTATAGAATGGCATTGACAGGTCGGATTTTATGGTCTTGTGAGTGTAGCCAAAACCAGCACGAAGGTAATATTCGATTCCGGCGGCTATGGTGTAGCCATCGGCCTTGTCGTATGGCGAAGTGATCTGGCTATCGTCAATCGGAATCGTGCCGTAATCGCACTTGAAACGTGAATAGGCTGCAGCCAATGCAATTCTCGGGCGATGGTAGTTGGACTTGTCGCCAAACGACAGTGCGTAGCCGGCGCTTACGCTGAATTTAGCCAGTTCGAAATCGGATGTCGGCATTTCCGGCAGCCACTGTGTGCTGTTGGGCGAGGTGACAGCAAAATACTTGTGGAGATGGAATATCCCGACTGCCCCGGGGTTGTAATGGGGCGACTCCTCATCGACGAGATTTACAACTGCCCCGCCGAGTGCAACGCCTCTTGCAGAGTTGACAATTCGAAGAGTTGTCACCACCGCATCGTCAAGGCTCGATGCGCTTAGCGGACACTCAAAACCGAATGTCGCAAATAGACAAACCGCCAGACAAATGAATTTCTGCATTTGTGATCCCTTTCTTGCCGAAGTTTCGGATGCTGTAATACTGACCTTTTTGCCCACTTTGATTATACAATTCCGGTTCCGAACGTGGATTGTTTTACTTTAAGGCACAGCCTTCCGAGTATGACCCTCACGCTTCGTGATCATGTGGTGCGAGCGGCGGCTTCAAAAAGGGATGTAATATTGTGTCGGAATGCCCCAGCTACCGGCAATTCTTAGTTCTCGTTCGGGAGAGAGAAAAGCTGCGTTAGTACGGGTTTCGCCCTCGACCATGAGCGCATAGCAGAGGGTCCAATCTTCCAGTTCGCCGGTGCACTCATAGCTGCCGCGGTTGATCACGGCCGAATCTCGAAAAACCTGAAAGCCGCCGTTTACGAAAACCGCCCTTGTTTCGCCGCTGTAATTGGGATAGGAACAGTCATTTAAACACCCGCCGCAGGATCTCTCCAATTTCCATTCACCCTCGATTGCGTCATAATCGGCTTGCGTTACCATTGGTGAGTTGCCGCAACCCATTACGATCGCTCCAGCAGCCAAAACAAGCACAGCTATGGTGGCGAACATTCTTTGATTGTATGTAGTCATATTTGCCTCCATTAACTGGACAGGCAATAGACCCGGGAACTTGCGCCTACTCCCCTTCTAGAAAGGCCTGCAGCGATTGCGCTTCGCACTCACAGCCAAACTTGCCAAGCTCTTCAATCATCCCTTCAGAATGGCCCATCCCAAATCTGATTAAGATACATCCATTTTCAGGAACAATGTATTGAACCGCAGCTTGTGTCATCAACTCATTGCGGACGTCGATGATGCCGGACTTCGGTCGGTTCTCCATCATCTTGAGGAACATGAGTGTGTCCACGCCAAATTGAGAAAGCGTTTTCATCAGCCCGTTGGCGAAGCCCTCGGGATTGTCAAGAACCGACTTCACGAATTGCTTGGCAAAAGCGTTTTGCGGCGAGGCACTTAGGTCGAACGATTTTAGAGCAAGTTCAAGTCCCGCCTTCTCTGATTCGGTGACTCCCGCGTGAATTCCGGTAGCAGGATCGATTTGCTCGAGCGCGATCACAGGAATTGCGCGCGCCCTCGCAAGCTGCGAGAGCCCCAGTTCGCCGTAACCGATTTGACCGAAGAACTCTTCTCTTACTTCAGAGTACTTTGTGAAAAACTCGCTTTCTATTTGTGAAGAATCGACTCCTTCGCTCAAAAACAGTCCCGGCTTCAGGATTGCCAGAAGCGTGTCGGCATACCTTGAAGTCGGGTTGTTGTATACGTGGATTTCCCCGACAAGATAAAATCCCTGTCTCCTTCCGTCGGCATGGGTGCGCGAACAGTGGTAGAGTTCAAGGTTGACACTGTCGAGCCACGCATAATCGATCTTAATTGGAGGCGCTGTCTCCTGAACTTTGGTTTGTTGGATTGTTGTCGCAGGTTGCTTTGAGGCACACGAGCCAATTGTCAGTGTGACAACTGCGATTAGAACACCGACCACCCTGTGGCTGATGATTCGTTTCGAGTTTCGACCGGTCATAATCTCTTCCCCTCCGGCGGTTTCGTTATGATGCTTTGTGCAATAGTCTAATAAACGTTGAGATACTTGTCAATGTCAGTTGTGATTCCGTCCACCGCATGGCAGGAACTCAAAATTGTCATTACGTCACTGCCCACTGAGATAAGAAAATTCAACTTGACAATCTCCCATCCTTCCGAGATTATAGCGTTACAATCACATGAACAAGACTTTCAACACCGGCATGATCGTGCTTGGCGCCATCATTATTCTGATGGGCGCCGAAATCGCCTATTTGACATACCAGAACCGTCAGCTCAAAGCCATGCTCGATGATCCTTCGCGCTTCTTCGAGAAGACCCTCCAATCCGGTGACTCGGTCCCGGCAGTGCGCGCCATGGATATCAACGGTAACGAATTCAGTCTGACATACTCTGATGACGCACCGCACACTCTGATTCTCTGGTTCTCACCGACTTGCTCGTCATGCGAAGACAACATCGGACTCTGGAATGACATCTACCGCAGGCACATTCCGGGCAAACTGCGCATCGTCGGTTTCTGCGCCTGCGCCGCCGCCGAGGGCCGCGAAGCCGCCACCGCTAACGCAATGCAGTTCCCGGTACTCGCCGTCACCGAGCAATCGATCGTCGATATGTATAAAGGCAACCTGCTTCCGCAAACGGTGTTGATCGCGCCCAATGGCCAAATCCTGCAGGTCTGGCCCGGTGCGCTTTTAGATAGGCAGAAAAAAGAGATCTTATCGCACTTGGGTTCTTTGGCAACCATCAATGTGGAAGGAGGTGAGTGATTATGATGGCTTTGCGTAAAATGAAAGCGGTGTTCATTCTCTTCGCGTTGGCGATTCTGTTTGTCGGGGCGTTTTCAATCGTCTCGACCGATACGGCCACAGCAAGACCAAAATGCTGCATCTGGGTGATGTATTGCACCACCGCGCCGCCGATTGTTTGTTGGGAAGTTTGTAAGACTGTTCCCTGCCCGTAGACTCTGCCAAAATATTGACAACTAAGATGCAAAACAGACACATGATTCGAGACGCCGGTAACTCCGGCGTCTCGTAATATTTCCGACCCCGAGTTTGTAGAGCCGAACCTTGCGGTTCGGACCCAAATCGTGACTACTTATCTCGGTATCAATCCCAGTTGCTGCATGAATTCTAAATTGTCGAAGAAGTCCTGCTCTTCCGCAATCTTATCGCCTTCCATGCGGACAATCGTGACGCCATCGACTTTGACAGCTTTGCCCGTCGCGGCGATCCCGAAGAATTCGCCGGTGTGGGTGCCTTCAAAGCTCCAATGCTTGGCGATCTTGTTCCCCTGCCCGAAGCAATCCTTGACGGTAAACTTGATGTTGGAAAAACCGGTCACATAATTGGCGTAGAAGTCCCTGACCGCCTTCAGACCGACCACGTCTTGCGGACCGGCATGGATAACGATATTCGTCGTGAAGTTCGAGTCATTGAACAACTCCAACTTCCCCTTGTTGATGATTTCGTCCCAGACATTGACATACTTCTTGATTTTGGCGTCGATGGTGGGCTCGGATTTTTGCGCGAAGCCGGAAACGACCAGAAGCAGTACGGCAACGGTCGTCGCCAGCAGAAGTTTCATAGACATTATAGTTCCTCTATTATTGGTTTAGGTTTTTGGAGAAGATGGGAGATTGTAAAGGGAAATGCAAGGAGGGAAAGGGACACGACAGACAAGAATGTCTGTCCTACCGGGCGCTTATGTGAAAAGAGAAGTTTGTAGGTCAGACATTATTGTCTGACATGTTGGATCGAAGCAGAAGCCGAAAGGCAGAAACGACAGTTTGCAGGTTGAAAGGCTTGCCCATTGCGAGAATCCAACGACACAGATGAAGAGTCCGAACCGCACGTGGTTCGTACCCACTGGCTGCTTAGTTCGATTCCGTGTACTTATTGAAATTGTTCAGTATCGCCTGCCAGCCTTCGCGCTGCATGTCGACAGGGTTCTCGGACTCGGCATCGAATACCGTCACGATCTTGGTGGTGTTGCCGTTCGCTGTGAAGGTGGTGTCGACTTTGCGGCCGTCAGACATGGTATAGGCGATTTGCTTGTTGGTGACGACCTTGTCATAGATTCCTTCAAAGTCGAAACCGAAGCTTCCGTCTTTGGCTTCCATGCGAATATTGAAACGGCCGCCGACCTTGAGATCGTTTTCGGCGCGGGGCGAGTGCCAGTCCTGCGAGGCGTTATTCCATTGGGTGATATGCTTGGGTGCAGTCCAGTAGTTCCAGACCTTGTCGACCGGCGCGTTGACGGTGGCTTCGATGGTGACGACTTGGGTGTTGGTTGATGGCATGATGTGACTCCTTTGGGATTCGTTTCGTAGCTTATTGTTGTACGAAAAGATGGGAGATATTGTGGGCGGGTGGAGTGGCCATCGAGCCTGTGTCACAGTGCCGATGCTGCAAATCTAACGGATACGCGAGGACGTACAAAGCCTACGAGATCCAGATTACGTCACTGTTTTTCGAGCACAAATACCTGAAATGCGCTATCGTTGAATTCTCGATAGAAAGTCAGTACTTCTCCATCGAAGGAATAGCGGTATTTGCAGTCCAATACAATGTAACTCCGAAAGTGAAACCGGATCATAATGTCGTCAAACTTGATTGAATCTCCTTCGACTCGATACGGCCCCGCGCCATATTCGCTGGTATATTCATTTTCTTCGCCGTTCCACCAACTATAGTTGGAATCGGTGAACTCGAATTCCACATTCCAGGCATATCCGCTCCCGGTCGAACCCGGCCGGTAAGTACCGGAAAGATATCCGGTGTACGAGCCGGCAATCATCTCATTAATATTATTGAGGTTCTCATCAATATCTGGACGACTATTGTCGGTTACACTGTCACCGCAGCCAACCAACGCCAGCGCCAGAATCAGTATGACAATCCGATTCATTGGTCTCCTCCTTTAGGAAGCAAACCGGCCTTAATCCAAATATGGAGTTCTTTTAATATATATACGCGACAAAGCGCCAGATGTCAAATCCAAAGTCTATTCCGTAGGAGACCAAACAGGTAGGTCAGCCCTCTTGGACTTGACATGCATCTTTTCACCAAAGTCTCCCTCAGAAGTTGCCTCGGGCACCTAATCAAGATTCCACAGATCCGTCAGCGGGAAGTTCGAAAAGCTGTGGGCGACCAAGATGTAGAAATCACTTCGTCGTCTTGGCACCCATCTGGATGCCGAGTTGTTCGTAAACGATGTCGTTGGGCTCCCACAGTTCGATCTTGTTGCCCTCAAGATCCATGATGTGAACGAATTTGCCGTAATCATAGGTCTCAATGGTGTCGGTGACAACCACCGAATCCTTCTTCAATTCTGCAACAAGCGCTTCGAGATCGGCAACGCGGTAGTTGATCATGAACTCTTTTGTTGACGGCTCGAAGTACTTTGTCTTTTCGCCAAACGGACTCCACTGCGAAAAGCCCTTCTTCGTTGAGTCATCAGCCTGCCGCCATTCGAAGACAGTGCCGTATTGATTCACGTTTAATCCCAGATGAGTTTGATACCACGCTCTCACGGCTTTGGGGTCCTTGCATTTGAAGAAGATGCCGCCGATGCCGGTGACTTTCTTGATGGGTGCGCTGTCTGTGGAATCGTCAGCGATGATGGCGTTGAAAGCAAAGCCGAGGAAGAATGATGCTGCGATCACCAGAGTCGTTAGGGCTGTTTTTTTCATAGTATGTAGCCTTATTGTAAATGAGTTTGTTGCGTGTTGAAGGAATCAAGTTAGCGTGCTGGATTTAATTTGGCAAGGGTGTAGGTTTCATTCAAAGCGGGATGGTCGCCCACGGCTTGTCGAAGATCCCACTCCTGCGGGACCGCGAAGGGATTGAGTATGGATCATGGGGAGGGTGGAGAAGCTACGGTAGGTCAGATTTGCCACTCGGATCAAGAAACCCACCGGGCCGGTGCGGTACGGGTGACCAAGAGATCATTGTCGTAGCCTCGACAAGTGCAACAATCTCGCGTTTTGTGGCTTTATGCACTTGGTGAAGTCTTCGAGTGGCCAATCCTGCAAAAACTGGAGATTCTTCCACCAATCGAGATAAAAATAGTG
>CAUJJY010000172.1 GCA_963205155.1 Candidatus Zixiibacteriota bacterium
AATGCATTGATATATCCGCCGTGTCGCTCGATCAGGTCGTCCAGTTCCGATTGTGACTTGGTCTTCGTGCCGTCAAACAGCAGATGTTCGAGAAAATGCGTGGCGCCGTTGTTGAACTGATTCTCATACCGCGCACCGGCATTGACAAAAACAATCGATGTAATCATCGGCGAAGAGTGATTTTCGACGAAGATTGCCTCGAGTCCATTTTCAAGTGTAACTTTGGTGGACGGCAAACCCGCATAGGCGGCGGTGGAGAGTGTGACGAAAAGCAGAACTGCGATAAAGCAACGAAGCGACATTTATTCCTCCCGAAAAATTGACCTTACAACTACCTAATCAACCACTGGATTGCATCGAAGTCAAGACTATTGATGATGCCGGCGGTATAGCCACAGCTCTACAACAAAAAAAGCGCCCGATGAGATCGGGCGCTTTGAATCGACTTACAACGAAGCGAGTTCGAAGTCTATTTGTTGACAAGCTGAACAAATTCGTCAATCCGGGCTGTTGCTCGTTGCACTGCCAACCGCCAGAATTCATCCTTAGTCAGGTCAACACCCAGATGCTTCTTTGCCACTTGCTCGGTTGTCATCTTGCCCGTGTCCTCAAGCAGGCTGCGGTACTTCTTCGCAAAACCTTTGCCTTCTTGCTCGGCGCGCTCGTAGACTCCGCCGGCGAACAAGAATCCCATCGTATACGGGAAATTATAGAACGGCACATCGGTAATGAAGAAATGCAGTTTTGAGGCCCAGAAGAGTGGATGATATCCTTCCTTCGGATCAAGGATCTCACCGAAAGCTTCTTTCTGCGCCGCCAGCATCATCTCGTCGAGACGATTCTTGCCGACAATTCCGCCGGCGCGCTCTTCGTAGAATCGCCTGTCGAACAAGTAGCGCGTATAGATGTTACAGAAGAGAATCAACGTACCCTGCAGCTCCTGATCGATCAGCATCAACTTGCCCTGTCGATCGCTGACTTCCTGCAAGGCGGCGCTGCCCACGCGAAGTTCATTGAAGATTGATGCTGTTTCCGCCAGCCCCATCGGATACTCGGTGGCTAATTGCGGCGTGTCCTTGAGGACCCACTGATGATAGGCATGCCCTAATTCGTGCGCGAGTGTCGACATGCTGCTATAGTCATTCGAGTACGTCATGAACACACGCGACTCACCCTTCAGGTTCAACCCTGTACAGTAGGCGCCGTCGGCTTTTCCGGCACGATCCTCGGCTTCAATCCAGCGTTTGTCGATTGCCATCCGTGAGAATTTCGCCATCTCGTCAGAGAACGAACCCAAATGCTTGACAATGAAATCGGCCGCTTGATCATAGGTGAATTCCAGGTCCAGATGTCCCACCGGGGCGAATTGATCGTACCAGCAGAATTTGTCCGTACCCATCAATTTCTTCTTAGCGTCAGTGTAACGCTTCAAATCGGGAATAACCGACTTCACCGCGCTCCACATTGCATCCAGCGTCTCCTGCTGGCTGCGATTAAGCATCAACGGTTCGACAAGGGCGCTCTTCCAGCCGCGGTTGCGGTATAACGCCAGCCGAAATCCCGCTTGGGCATTTAGTACCGATGCACAGACACTGGCTTCTTGCGCCCAAATGTTCTCAAAAGCTGCAAATGCGCGCCGCCTGATGTCGCGATCAGGATGCTGGAACTTGTTCGAGAGCTGTCCGACCGACATCGTCTCCACGGTTCCGCTCTCGGCAAACTCGACGGCAATCTCTCCGGAAATCTTGTCATACAATCGCGACCAACCATGGTAACCGTTGACCGCCAATTCCTGCGCCAGCGCCTCCAATTGTGGCGCCATCTTGTGCTTCGCCATGCGGCGCATTTCATCCAGCGGGAACTTGATCTCGGCAACCTGTCCATCCGCAGTCAACTTCTCCCACTCGACATCGCTGTGACCCGCAAAACTGGCTTCGAAACCGGTACGCAGATTCAGCCATGAAGCGATGTAGTTGTCGACTTCGCCTTCAAGCGCATGACCGGCATCGTCCTTAACATTCTGGGATGTCAGGCAATGCGCAAACGATCGCGCCATCTCAATGTGCGCACCAAGTCGCTGAAATTCCAGGATGGCGGTAATCCACGGTGCCCGACTCGAATCGTTCAGCACCGCCGGCAGAACCTTCACGCTTGTGGCAAGTTTCTCCGGATCGCCACGGATCGCGTCGCAGAATTTCCTGAACTCCGGCGAGGCGCTACCGCCGGGAAATATCGAATCGAGCTCCCATTGCGGTGAGGAAGCCTTCGCTTTGGTCGAGGTATTGACATTGGACATGAGTGTTCTCCTGATCTGACGTAGAATCACCGAACCGGTATTCGGTAAGCGATTACTTAATTATCGAAAATAATGAGATTTCTGTTACCTGTCAAGGCTCTTTGTTACGCTATAAATGCTCAAGCTCAATTCTCTTGGCGCGCGGCAACATATTTTTAACCTGGCCCTCTTGAAAAAGCCCGCACCCGAGCGCATAGCGATCATATCGTAACAGCACATAACCATTCGTGGCGTCCACAATATCATCCTCGGTCGGCTTGATGTCTAAACCTTGAAGATACTTCAGGGTCTGCGCGCGCGATAGGGTAATTGTATTGCGCGTTGCCAATGTGCCAAAAATTTGCAGCAGATTGGTCGTTGGTTTGACGCTCTTGTGAACGCGCGCTATCAGCAGACCGGCCGTATCCGGTACGATCGTTTCATCATATTGTTTCGGCCCGACTATCACCCGGCCCTTGGGACCGGCGTAGAACCCGAAGTCGTCGAACAGCGTCCGCAAGAGTCCAAAACGCAGCTCCAGATAGTCAAGGACCTGATCGCGAATCTCCGGTTCGCAGTAGTCGATCACTTGCGCACCTTCGCCAGAAAGAATCCGCCGGTATCGTGGAAGTGCGGAAATATGCGCTTTGTATTGGCCAGTCGCGGATCGAAATCCTTGCCTTGCCACGAAGTCAGACCGTTTGTCATCGTCAATCCCGGGATCTCAATCGGTTCAAGTTCCGCCGGCCGATTATCCAGCAAGTGCTGGATTGTCTCTTCGTTTTCTTCCGGAGCAAAAGTGCAGGTCGAATAGATCATCGTGCCGCCGACGCGCAACAAATCAAACGCCTTTGTGATGA
>CAUJJY010000173.1 GCA_963205155.1 Candidatus Zixiibacteriota bacterium
GCCGTCCTCATCAAACAACTGTAGGTTTGCACCGCCAGTGGTTGCTTCCGACGCCAACAGAAACGACCCGACAGAGGAGTTCCCGAGTATTCGCAGCGACCCGTCAGTCGTGCTGCTGCCGGATTGAAGCACACGTGCAGAGACGGTATCAGTCGCATCTACATCGCCAAGAATCGGACCTCCCTTGGCACCTCCAATTGTGGTTACATGGTGAGCGAACGGCACAGTCACAATCCGCTGAAGTGGTAGCCCTTCGGCGTCATTACCAATGCGTACGCCGAGATACCTTCCGACTGCAGTAAATACCGTATCCCGCAGTGGCTGCACGCTCCCGAGCAAGACCGTAAACAAACCTTCTTTGACTACAACACCGGTTTGTGTTTCAGTCCAAACGGGAGTCGTTCCGTTGGGATTGGCATAAATGGTGAAAGTGATGTCAACAGTCGCGTCGACAGGGTTTCCTAGTGCGTCGGTAACTTGGCCTTGGTAGCTAACCAGTGGCGGTACAATGTCAAACGCAGACAGTGTTGCCCAAATTAGGACACTTAGTAAACATGTGATGATAACGCGATTCATAGGGTTTCTACCTCAAGACGCAGAAGTAAATGGAGATTCAGTTCGTTGTTAGAATATAAACCCGTCGGGGAAAACCGTCAAGACAATAATGGTACATTTATTCCAGTATTGTCGAGTTTCGACACTGTGAGTACTCTGCAGACGGCACGGCATCGCTCGCGGTCCGCAAAACCATATCAAGCCGAGATGGCACAAGGCATCACAACTTTGAGCCGTCTGCATTTCTTCAATCGCAACTGATCTCGGGAGAGAGCGGCCACGTCAGACCCGAGTCAATCGAAGTTAGCTATGTTGCAACGGCGCAATCCCTCACCGCTGGTGGAACGCCCGGCCGGTGGGCTTCAAGTTCAGTTCCTTCACCAGAGATTCCAGATGATAGACGCGATCGATGATGAACATCACATAACGGATGTCCACGACAATTGTGCGAGTGACCTCCGGAATGAAGAGATAATCTGAAGCAACGCCTTCCCAGTTTCCATCAAAAGCGACTCCGACAAGTTTTCCATCGCCGTCGATCACCGGACTGCCGGAATTTCCGCCGGTAATATCATTGGTCGTGAGGAAATTCACGGGAATGTCGTTAACAACAGGATCGACCCAAGATCCATAATCTCTGCTGATGTATGCATCTCGAAGAGAATCCGGAACTGTGAACGGTTCCTTGTCGGTCTCCTTCTCCAGGACTCCTTGCAGACTGGTCAGATAGAAATAGTCAATGGCGTCGCGCGGAGAATAGCTCTTAACTTCGCCATAACTCAAGCGCATCGTCCCATTTGCGTCAGGATACATTTCACCCTGCTTCCACTCGGCAATTGCTTGAACCAGCAGCGGCGTCAAACGCGTCTGCGCTCCGGAAAATGTTTTGTCTCTTTCGCGCATGGCATCTGTCTCAAGTTTCAAATCCCGGGCAAGATTGATGAACGCATCATCGAGTTTCTCCAACTGGTCTCGCTTCATGGCAAACATCGCCAGTCGTTCTTCCGCAATGCCAACCTTCGTACTACTATAGCAGCTCTCAACCAATTCCTTGATCCCCGCTTCGCTTTCTGCCTTATTGCTCAGAAGGGTCGTCAGCGGCGCAATTGATTGACTCGGCGGCAGTTTTGCCGCCTTGTTGAGATAGTATTTCAGAATCTCCTTATCAACCTCTGGAACTAAATTGATTTGGGCATTCTTCAGCCTCTCTTTTGCCGCAAGCGTATCGCGGTTTTGATAACCACGATCACGTTCCAAATCCGGCTTCTCTCGTTCGCACGCCCATCGATAGATCGTGCTGGCCAGGCTAAGGTAGTCACACTGCCGCGTCAGGCGGCCTAAGACAAAGTCATGTTCTTGAGTCTGCTCATACGCTTGGTACAAACTGTCGAACGATGGCAAGACACTTCCATACTTAGCGGACAAAACCGGATCCTTCGCCAGGAACTCAGTCAACTGCTGTTCTGCCTCCCGCTTGTGTTCGAGTGTGTGCCCCTTCCTGAACCCGTCTACTGTTCCATAACTGTTCTTGAGTACGTTGTTGAGTCCCTGCAGATCCGATGCCAGACGCAGGCCAGTCGCCGGGTCGCGCTTGCCCGCCTCATTCAGAATCGCTATTTGATCTTCATAAGAAGCGATCGAATTGGGATAGTAGAAATCGATCTCATTGGCCAATTCAAAGGAGCTGATATGACGCGAGGTACCGCCCGGAAACCCGATTGTCATGGTCAGATCACCTTCGCGTAGGCCTTTGGTTTCTATTGGCAAGTACACTTTTGGCTTATACGGAACATTAGTAGCGGAAAAATCTGCCGCTCTTCCGTCAGGCGCAACATAAGCACGCAAAAACGCAAAATCACCCGTGTGGCGTGGCCACATCCAATTGTCGATGTCGCCGCCGTAGTTGCCAATTGCCTCCGGTGGTACATAGACCAATCGGATATCACGCAATTCCAGGGTCGTATATAACATGTACTGCTTCCCGCCAAACATCGAGGCAACTCTGGCTTTGATCCGGTTTCCCTTTTCAGTCTCGCTCACCAATTTCTTGATGTTCTTATCAATTCTCTGATATCGCTGTAGGTATGGCATGTCCTCAGTAAGACCACTCTGAATCTCCTTGGTGACGTCCTTGACCGACAACGTTACGTACGCTTTGTACCCGATTGCCGGTATTTCCTCTTCGCGGGTTGAAGCATAAAAGCCGTCCCGAAGGTAGTTATGTTCCATCGTGCTCTGCTCTTGCACCGCACCATATGCGACATGGTGGTTAGTCAGAATGAGTCCCTCTGGAGATACAAACGATCCAGTCGCACCACCGACCTGCACAACCGCATCGGCGATTCCGGAGCCGGAGGAGTTGAAAATCTGTCGGGGCTGGAGATTCAGGCCGCGAGTGCGAAGATAGTCCAGTGGCAATTGATCAACGCTGTAAAGCGGCCACATACCTTCGTCAGCCGAAGCCAATTGTGTTATCGCTGTGATTGCAAAGAGAACCACAAGTGCGCGACGAATAGTGCCCATCCAACTACCTCCTGGCTGCAAAGACTGGTGAAATATCGATCAAATGCTTTTCTGACATCGCCAAACAGACCCTTAAGTCCATTTAATAGGGAATACCTCTCGTTTAAATTGTCACTTTAAACGGGACTCAATTGTTCAGAAGGTAAGAAACGACTGGAGCGGTTGCAAGCAATAGAAGACAATCTATTCAATTTTCTTGGCACCAATAGCAAGACCGGAAGCCATTTCTGGCTTCCGGTCTAAGAATGTCGATAGCGTCATGCGCTTACGGGCAGGCCGAGCAAGGCGCAGGACCTCCTCCAAAGATGAAGTTGATCAGATAAACGGCGTCGGAGATATTCACGATACCGCTGCAATCGGCATCACCGGAAAGAAGTGGATTCGGCGCTGGTCCGCCGCTGAAGATGTAATTGATAAGATAAACAGCATCGGAGATTGTGATTATGTCGCTACCATCGGCATCCCCACAAACGTAAGCCCCGACTGTCGTAAATGACCAGGCCGCTCCCGGTGTCGTAGCGCCTAACAGGTCCTTGCTGTCGATGCGCCAATAATAGGTCTGATCGCCAACCAGAGCCGCCGGTGTGTACGAGGCCGTGGTCTGGTTCGGACTAACAAGAATCAGCGGCAGATCCGTTCCGAAATAGACGTCATAATAAACCTGGTCGCCCAGATTCGGATCGCCGCCGGTCCAGGTCATTGTCGGGGTGACAGAAACTCCCGTGGAAGCATCGGCCGGATCCGGGTTTGAGGCTTGATACGGCGCCAGATTTGGCGAGGCCGCGGTCCCGCCGGAAAGGCAGACCAATTCTCCCATGCGGCCGCCCGCCAGCATTTCCCAGGATACGTCGCCGACAACATCGGGCATCGAGTGAATCGCGTCGATCGGCGATGAGTACGGCACACTCAACATCGTGTTACCGTCCTTGGCGCTCGTAAAGTACACGTAATTGTTTGTGTAGAGAGTACCGAACACGACATCGTTGTGTCCATCAGCATCCAGATCATTGGTCGCCGACACGCACCACGGCTTGTCGGCAAGCGGCACCGCCCAGATGACCGAGCAGTCCTTTCCGCTAATGGCATACGATGTTGTGCCGGCATGCGCCGGCATGATGTCAAGATAACCGTCAGCATTGATATCGCCGATTGGCTCCAAGTTCAACATTGAGCCAATTCCCGGTAACTGATAGAGCATGCCACCGGTGCGAGCGTTTAGAATGTAAACGCCACCGATCGAAATACCGAAATCACCGATTATCACATCGGCAGTGCCGTCGCCATTGACGTCGCTAAGTTGCTCTAGCGCCCAGACCGAGGAACCCGGCACCGGGTAGTTCCAGAGTACTGCGCCGGTCACGCCATTAATGCCATAAGCATAGCCCTGTGTCTCGGCTGCATTCGAGGCACCCGCCACGACGTCAGGCCGTCCATCCGAATTGAAATCCGAAACCCCGATAACAGAAAACACCGGGCCGCCCAGCGGACACTCCCAAATTACCACGCCGGTCAAGCCGTTCAGACAGTACACGCGCTTGGGACCCGTGTCATCACCATCATCGCCGGTCGCCGCCAACACGTCGAGCGAGCCGTCGTTATTGAAATCAAAGCGCGCGTCAACCTGATAAATCCCGCCGCCACTGCCGTAGTTAGTGGTTGAGTGAGTCCAGATCGTCGTACCCAGGCGCCCCGAAATCGCGCGAATGAATTTGCCGCCCCACGAGGAACCGATAACAACATCCGGATATGTGTCCTCATCAATATCGGGAATAACAGTCAAGCTATTTTGATTGTAAATCGGGCCGCCCGAGATTACATGCTCCCAAATCACGTCGCCTGCGCCGGAAGCATTTCCATTGAAGGCGCGGATGCGATAGTCCTCCGAACACACGATGACATCCGGAATCGCGTCGCCATTGATATCGGAAATCGGCATGATCGCCTTCGGACTTGGATCAATACCGGTAGTGATCGTATAGCTCCACAAGGTATCACCCAGCGAGAGTGACTGAATCACCGCGGTGCCTTCAATGTCAAATTGATAGGGGCTGGTGGGGTCATTGCTCGAAATCGTAAGTGTCGTTTTGTAAATAGCCGGCGACTGTGGGAAGAACCATACCGGCACCTTCATTGTGTCCAACGGATCGACATTGATCGGAAATACAAGTCGATCGTCGATGGTGAAATTCGGATCGGTCGAGGTAATCCCGCTGATCGACAGCGCCGCCGTACCTGTGTTTTGAATCTCGAACGTCCACAGCGGGTAGGAGCGCACTCGCACATTGCCATAATTATGCGAGGTCTGCAGCGGTGTTGCATCAGGTCCAGAATTCACACCGAATCCGGTCATCGTCAGAAGGACCGTGGGCGTGATGAGATCATTGCAATAAACGGTGGCGTTCGCTGACAGTGCTCCAATCGCAGTTGGTTGAAATTCCAGTGGAATCGTGTCGACCGCCGAAGACGCGATCGTCATCGGAAACAATGCGGGAGTACTGATATAGGTTGAACCGCTTATCTTGATACTGTCCACGATTAGACTTGCAGTCCCGAGGTTCTGCACGATGCACTGCCAGATACTGGTCGTATTCACCACGACCGATCCATATGCGAAACTCGTCGCCGGAATATCTATGTCCGGTGTCCCAACGCCGGACAAGTCGATTTTGTAAATCT
Source organism: Candidatus Zixiibacteriota bacterium (assembly GCA_963205155.1). Lineage (GTDB taxonomy): Bacteria > Zixibacteria > MSB-5A5 > CAIYYT01 > CAIYYT01 > JADJGC01. Next base: position 5,755 of record CAUJJY010000173.1, read on the forward strand.
TGTCGTAGCTGTTAGAAGCGCCGTTGTCGCAATACCATAGATACGTGCCATCCCAGACAATACCCGCCGGGTCAACATCCTCGGCCGAGTGGCTATCCAACAATGCGCCGGTTGTTGTATCCACCTGATACAACATATCAGCCCAGTAATCGGCAATCCACAAGCTGGCGCCAGCCATACACAAATCCCACGGCTGATCACCGGGCGCGGTGAACTGCTTCAGAACCGTGCCGGTGCTGCTGACCTTGTAGACAGTCCCGGGGTCTGGATAGTACCGCGTCACCCAGAAGTTGCCGTTGTCGTAAGCAATCCCCGACATGTAAGTTGCCGGCAAATTGAATTGCGCTCCCGCCGTTCCGCTCAACGAGAACTCCATCGCCTTGGCTGGCTGGGAAGAACTCGGATGATCGGTCGTCCAAAGGTCGGTCCCGTCAAACGTCAGTCCATATGCGTCACCCTGTGGACCGGTGCATTGAAGCACGTACGCGCCGGTAGTTGGATTCATCCGGTAAACATTACTGCCTGCAGTGCCATAAATTCCAAAATAGATGTTGGTGCCGTCCCACGCGAGACCCGAAGCGCCTTCGGGAATCTGATAAGTGTTGAGAATCGTCCACGCGCGCGGTGCCGCCGCCGCATCATTGACGAAAAATCCCCATGCCAAGACCGCGATTAAACCAACCACGGCAAACCTTAACGCTTTGCTCATGAAATTCCTCCCTCCCGAAGCCGGTGCGGGTACGACGGGATATGATGGACTTAGAGACCTTGTTTGAAGAATGTTATATGAATTAAATATAGAATTGATGCGGACTTTGTCAAGTGCTGATGCTGACTTGGCCCGTGATTGCTACGTCAATTCGGGGCTATTTCGTGTAACTGCTTACTGAACTGGAGATTGGCTCAATGGCAAGTGCGCATTGAGCACAAGAGAATTGCCGTGGTCAAGGTTTCGACTTGCAGAGCAATCTTTGGATATTGTCATTGAAATGTATCCCTAATAGTCTATCTTGATCTGCGATGGAACGATTCTTTCGTTTTCGCGAGTTCGGGACAACTTACCGGCGCGAGACGCTGGCCGGTCTGACGACGTTTCTCACGCTGGCGTATATCATCATTGTCAATCCCGCAATTCTTGCCGCGGGAGGAATTCCCCGCGAAGCTTCGACTACCGCCACGATTCTGGCTGCAGCATTTGGAACAATTGTCATGGCGCTGGTGGCAAATCGGCCATTTGCCATCGCGCCCTACATGTGTGAAAACGCCTTTATCGCCTTCACAGTCGTCGGTGTCATGGGGCTGTCGTGGCAAACCGCGCTGGCCGCAATCTTCTATGCAGGAATCATCTTCATCATCCTGACCGTGACTAAATTGCGCCGCCAGTTTGCGGAAGCTATTCCGTTAACCCTCAAACATAGCTTTGCAGTAGGAATGGGCATCTTCCTTGCCTTCATCGGTTGCAACGCCACGGGGATCGTACGATTGGGTGTGCCTGGTGCCCCGGTGACTGTTGGTGATCTAACTAGTCCAACTGTGTTGTTGGCAATAGTCTGTATCATCCTGATTGCCGCGCTGTTGGCCCTGCGCGTGCGCGGTGCGATCCTGATTGGAATGTTGGTGACGACGGTTCTTTATTTCGTTCTGATCCCCGATTCGCTGCCGCAGGGAATTGTCAGCGCTCCGCCTAGCCTGGCGCCGGTGTTCGCCAAACTCGATTTTCGCGGCGCTCTGACTACAACGGGTCTGGCAGTGACCGTGATGATCTTCGTGATGGCCTTCGTGGATACCATCGGAACCCTGCTTGGATTGTCCGCCCGCGCCAACCTTTTGGATGAACGCGGCAATCTTCCTGATATCGACCGGCCGATGTTGGCTGATGCGATCGCTACAACCGTTGCTCCCGTCCTTGGAACCACGACCACCGGCGCCTACATCGAGTCCGCGGCCGGTATCGAGGAAGGTGGACGCACTGGCTTTACCGCCTTGATTGTGGCTGGCTTGTTTCTGCTTTCGCTGTTCTTCGCGCCGCTGTTGACAGCAGTACCTGCGGCAGCCTACGGCTCCGCTTGCATCATTGTCGGCGCTTTCATGATCACTTCGGTTCGGAAAATCAACTTCGATGACTACACCGAACTAATTCCCGCGTTTCTGACCATAATACTAATGAGCTTCACCTATAACATCGGGATCGGCATGACCGCTGGCTTCATAGTCTGGCCGCTGTTGAAAGCGTTAACCGGGCGCATCCGCGAGGTCAACTTCATTCAGTGGCTGCTTGCCGTGTTGTCACTGGCGTTCTATCTGCTGCACCCGTTTTG
>CAUJJY010000174.1 GCA_963205155.1 Candidatus Zixiibacteriota bacterium
CTTGAGCTTGGTGTGGGAGATTTCCGGGATGCGCGACTCGTAAGCATACATTGCGGCGGCGCCTACGGCGCAGTTGGAAGAGCTGCAAAGGTTGCGATAAGTCAAGAGCAGTTTGCGAGTGGCAACCGAACCGCAGTTTGAGTATAGTTCGTCGCGATCCACACCGACACCACGAGCGAACCAGACCCACAGTTCTTCGTGAGGGATCAGCCCATCACCACCCGTTTCTTCCTCGACCAGGTTTTCCAGAATCGACAAACGCAGCGAGTGTTCCCTGCAGTTGGAGTGAATGGCGCTGACGTAGGTAGGGATGGCTTTGACGAACAGGAAATATTCTTTCGTGTAGATCTGCAGTTCCGGTTCCGTCAATTCCCCGCGATTCCAGCGGACGTAGAACGGGTGCCGGAGCAGGTCGTGTTCGTTGATGAGGCTGTCAAGTCGGGAAATGAGTTGACTGTTCACTTCCATTCTACGAGAATGCTTCCCGCGATTTTTGCATTTGAACCAAACTTTTTTCGGCCAATCTCAATTGCCCCGTCATGCGGCGGCTATCGCGGAATTCCGCTGCCAATGCGGGCAAACAGCGTGCGAAGCAGTGTGTCGGAAGTGACGCAGAGGACTGTTTGCGCCATGATGGAATAGACCTTAAATCGAGAAATTTTGACACGGACTTTGCCATTGAGGAGGGCCGGATTGTTCCACGCGAGGCGCAGTGTGCTGATTGCGAAGAATAACGACCAGAGGTTGAAGAGCCGGAGACGCACCCGGTTCGCAGGAATGGTAAGCGTGTAGTCGAGAGCGTCATCGAGACAGGCGGCGGCTTTTTTGATGAGGTCGTTGAGGGTGCTTTGCGCCGGTCGATGATAAGCTGGATTGAAGAAGTTGACGGAATCGACACCGTGGGATACCATTAAATCGGCGGGCAAATAGCACCAACCACGCGAGTAATCGCTGTGACAGTCTTTGATGATGTTGGTCATTTGCAGGCCGAGGGCAAAGGCCGGACCAAGTGAGCGCAGGCGATCGGAGGATGCAGCCGGAAGTTGCGGCAGGTAGAAGATGAACAAGTCGGTGAGCATTTTGCCGACGGTGCCGGCGACATAGTGACAGTAATTCTCAAGATCGGCCACATTGGCTAGCGTGAACAATTCGCCGCCGAGCTGATGTTTGCGGGTTACGGTTGCGCGCATGCCTTCCGACATTTCGACCACACAGGCCTGCACAATCCGGCGCACGGCCGGCGGAAGCTGTAGAAACAGATCGACAACGGTCTGGAGGTTAAGGATCAGACGATGTTCGGGTGATTCCGGATCAAGATCACCCCACGCGGCAATCCAGTCTTGAAGGCTCTGCGGACCAAACGATCCGGAAGCAAAGATCAGTTTGTATGAATCAAGCAAGGCTGCGCGCCTATCGTAGGATAGGTGTTCGGAGTCCTCGGCAGTGTCGACGATACGGCAGAACAGATATGCACAGAGCACCGATTTGTGGAGATCACCTTTGAGGATGCGGATATTGATGGCAAAGGTACGCGAGACCGCCGGGAGAATGTCGACACAGAATTTGAACGGATCAGAATGCATGAGGAGAACATAACGTGTGCGGTTGTGAACAAGAACAGGAAATTCGGAAATGATTCAGCAATGAACGCAGGATAATCTTGACAACCGGGGCCGTGAAGCACGATTTTGCAATTTTAAGGAAGGACATATTCATTGGCCAAGTCAATCTTTGAATCGATAAAGCTGTTTCTCGATGAGAACCAGATCGTTTACCGCACGGTGCACCATGAGCCGACTTATACATCAGAGGAGTCGGCAAAGGCGCGAGGCGAGGATGTGAAGATCGGCGGGAAGGCGATTGTAATGAAGGTGGGCGAGGTATTCAGGTTGTTTGTGCTTAGTGCCGCTCTAAAGATCGACTCGGACGCTATCAAGAGCCACTTCGAGACCAAGAGCACGCGATTTGCGAATGCGGAGGAGCTGCTGGATTTCACGGGGCTGGTTCCGGGATCAGTACCGCCATTTGGATATCCGATATTGCCCTTTGAGCTATATGTTGATAAATCGATTCTGCGAAACGAGAAAATCGCATTCAATGCCGGGTCGTTGACTGACTCGGTTGTGATGCGAACGAGCGATTATCTGAAAGTCGCAGACGCTACGGTCTTTGAATTTTCCAAAGACGCGTGAGTGCCATTGCAGTCCTCGAAATCCATTAAGACCGACAGCCAAAAAGAAAACCGGGTGAAGAAATCTTCACCCGGTTTGCCTTGTCGTTGGTCAGTTTTATTTGCAGGTAGCGCACGGAGCGGGGCCACCGCCAAAGATGTGGTTAATCAGATAGACGGCATCGGAAATATTGACGCTGCCGCTGCAATCGGCGTCTCCGGAAATGAGCGGATTGGGAGCGGGACCACCGGAGAAGATGTAGGCGATCAAGAACACGGCGTCGGAGATGTTAACCGAGCCCGTGCTGTTGGCATCACCACAGATGTATGGCGGGCTCGTGACGGTAACGCTTAGGCTGACTGTGTCGGACTTGATCGGATCCTGTGAATCGAAAACTGCGATAGTAAAGAAATACTGGGCATTGAAACTCGGTGAGCCGGTAATGGTTCCGACAGCACCGCCATTGAAATTGCAGCCGAAGGGCAAATCACCGCCGAGGAAGACCCAATTATATGGCGGAACGCCGCCGACTGCCTGCATCTGGTAGGAATACGGGGTATTCAAATAACCACCGGGAGGGTAGTTCTGATAGCAATAGACATTGCCGTCACAATGGTCACCGACGCCATCTCCGTTTTGATCAGGCTGGGTCGGATTGGAGACGCTTGGGCAATTGTCACAGGCATCGCCAAATGTGTCGGCATCGGTGTCAAGCTGACTGGCGTTGGCATCGAACGGGCAATTGTCGGTCGCACAAGTGTTGAGGGCATAACCCGGGTTGCCAAAGCCATCGTTGTCCGAGTCGGTACAGTCGTCACACAGATCACCGATGTTATCGGCATCGGCATCGAGTTGATCGCGATTGGGAGTATTGACGCAATTGTCGCAGGCATCACCGACGGTGTCGGCATCGACATCGGTTTGGCCGACGTTGGAAACCAGCGGGCAGTTATCTGATGAATTGGCGATGCCATCGGCATCGACATCAAGATTCAGATAGTTCTGGAGAATGGCGTTGGTCCAGCACCGCATGCGGGCTTCCTGTTGGTCAGTGAAAAATTCCGAGCAATCGGAGTAACCCATGACGTTTTCCGGCTGGGTCGGTCCCCAGGGCTGGAACGGGCTGCAAGTGTCATTGCCACCGGGAGGAGCGCAGTTGAAATTGAGCGGTGTCGGCGGGGTATCGGAGCAAAGATCGCCGCGAACATCGCTGGGGCTGCCGGCATATTCATAGCATGTGCCGCAAACTGTGGTTTCACTTACGCCACGGAAAGTGTGATAAAGACTAAGGGTGTGTCCCATCTCATGAGTAACCGTGCTGGAGCCGGGATCGAAACCAAGAGTGTGTATCACGATTCCGTAACGAACCTGACCGGCCTGGTCCTGTGGAAGATATGCGTACCCAAGGGTAATCTGGCCGGGTGTGGTCTGCTCGATATCAGTGACGTAGATATTGATCTTGGTCTGATAGGAGTCGGCATAGGTTTGCTTCATCAAGAAGTCTTCGGAATTGCTGAGGATGCGGTACTCGGTGTCATTGTGAGTAAGAACTCCATCGAGCAGGAATTGGATTCCAGCCGGTGCAAGATCGGCATTTAGCCGGTTGAATACCTGATTACATTCCCCGACGGTCGTGGCCGGATTAGAGCCGTCATCATTGGCAAAAATGTGGAAGACTAAACGGAAATAGAATACGTTCTGATACTGGGCCGGCAGGAATCCGTTTCTGGTTGCAGGAAGATCGCAGGTACCGCGCACCGGGCAATCCAATGGCGCGCGATTAATGTCGTCTTGCGACGGTTCGGATTCCAAGGCGGTGGTGCCGCACCAGTGGATCTGGTTTTCGCGGATAATTTCGTTAATGCGGTCGGGGTTGGCGCGCATTTCTTCGAGAATTTCTTCCGTGGTCTTTGCTGCCTGTGCTTGCACAGCGAAGACTGTCAGCCAAACCAAGGCGGACGATGCGCAGACTAATAACGATCGTCTAAGGACGTTGCCGAAAAGCTTCATTTTACTGCTCACTTTCCCTGACTGCCCGTTGCTCGATAACGGGCGAGATTTATGATTGAAGTTGTCTTTATCCAGATTCATCGAATGTTGTTGCTACCCTACGGGCAGGCGGCGCAAGGCGCTGTCCCGCCGGAAAAAATATAATTGATCAGAGCAACGGCGTCGGAGATTGTCACAGTCGTACTGCAGTCGGCGTCGCCGGCCAAAAGCGGATCGGGCGCGGGCCCTCCGGAAAAGATATAATTAATCAAGTAAACGGCGTCGGAAATCGTGACATTAGTGCTGCCATCGGCGTCGCCGCAGATATACGGCGGAGGCGGGGCATCGACAACGCGCACGCTAAGAGAAATCGTGTCCGTCTTCTGCGGAGCATCGGCATCCTTACAGACGATCGTGAAGAAATACTCGGCCTTGAATGATGGCGTGCCGGTGATAGTACCAGCGGCACCGCCGTTGAAAACACACCCGAAGGGCACGTCGCCGCCGAAGAATACCCACTCATAGGGTTCAAGTCCGCCGATCGCAGTAAACTGGAAGAAGTACGGAACACCAAGGTAGCCTTCGGGAAGAACATAGCTCTGGATATGTAATTGTCCGTCGCAGGCGTCGCCGATCCCATCGACGTTTTCGTCGTATTGTTCGGGATTGGGGATGCTTGCACAATTATCGCAGTTATCACCCACTCCATCAGCATCGGCATCCGCTTGTCCGGGGTTAACTATATCGGGACAATTGTCGGTAGGACAAGTGCTTGCGGGGAATCCCGGGTCGGCGGCGCCATCGCCATCGCTGTCGGTACAGGCATCGCAGCCATCGCCGACGCCATCGGTATCGAGATCGCCCTGATCGTTATTGACGACGGCGGGGCAATTGTCGCAGACATCGCCGAATTGGTCGCCATCAGTGTTGGCCTGATTGTTGTTGCTAACGAACGGGCAGTTATCAGCGGCATTTAGAACGCCGTCATTGTCGATGTCAGGATCACAGGCATCTCCGAACGCGTCGTTATCGACATTTTCCTGGCAGGGATTGAAATTGGCGGGACAATTATCAACGCCATCATCAACGCCGTCGCCATCGCCGTCTGCCAAGATTTCACCGGCCGACGCAGGGTTCTTTTCGCCACCGCAGTTTCTCCAGGATGCAAGTTCGGCGTTGACCCAACAGTGGTACCTTCCCCACTGCTGCGGTGAGAATTCGGTGTAGCAGTTATCGGGGGCGTAGCCCATGTAGTTTTGTGGATCGGTAGCACCCCAGCTTAATCCGGAGCAGACATCGGTGCCACCGGGAGGCGCGCAGTTGAAGTTTGTCGGCGTGGGCGCCGTGTCGGAACAATAGTCGCCCGTGACGTCGCCTTCAAAGCCGTCGGCGCGTTCGTAACAGGCGCCGCATTGAGTCACTTCGGAGACGCCGTGGTGAGTATGCCACAGGCCAATACAGTGACCGACTTCGTGGGCGAGAGTTCCCTCCCCACCACCGAAGTAATTGTCATCGAGAATAATACCGCCCATGTTCGTCAAGGCATCGCTATCCCACGGGAATGTGCCGACGCCGATGTAGCTGGAATTGATGTTCGTGACATAGACATTCAACTGGGAATCAGGGTCGACAGCGTAGGCGTTCTTCATGGCGAATTCTTCACTGTCGGTGAAAGTTCGAAAGGCGGTCGAATTGACGATGCGCCATCCGGCAGTCCAACGAATTTTGGAAGGAGCAAATTGGGCATTGAGAGTAGCCATCTGGGCATCGACGCGTGCCTGGTTGGCTGCGGGGCTTGAGCCGTCATCATTGGCGAAAACATTGAAGAAGATCTTCAGCGAGGTAAACGGATCGTTGGCACCGGGGATATTTTGGTCGCGATTTGCGACGTTGTCGCAAGGTCCCAATGGTGGACAGGCGAGTCCGGGTGCCTTGTTGGCGGAGTTCTTCTGCGCCCAACGGACTTCGGTCTGACACCAGTCACCGCCGTGCTGATCGATAAACGCTTTGACGTGGTCGCCATCGAGACGTCCGATTTCCTGCCAGAGGTTGGAAGGAGAAACCGGTTGATCATCAGCGGCAAGCAATAAAGTTGAGGCCGCAATGAGCGAGGTCACAATGAGAAAAACGAACGGCGAAAGACGTCCGGGACGATTCATGGGGCTATTTCTCCAAATCAGATGGTTGCGTTTGGGCTCGGTACCATTTGGCAAGTACACCTATGTAAAAATATCGCCTAAGTACATATTTGTCAAGACGTTTCTCCAGTCTCAAGGGGCAATGGAGGGGGCGATTTGTTTTCCGATCAGAGCATTTCGACCTTGGCGCGCATCAGGTTATTGCTGTGAGTCTGCACTAACGAGACGGATTTAGTATTGACCGTCGATAGATAGGTCAACTATATTGCGTACGGTGACGCCCTCTATTGTCCTCAATAGAGTAAGGAACTCGGCAATACTTGTGAAATATTTCACTATCAGGAGGAGCAAAGAATGACAGGACAATCTCAAATCAGACAAGCCAAGGGTACGATTTCGAAGCAGATTTGGGGGCTGATGTCAGTGTTAATTGTTCTCACTGGGGCAGGTGTCATTTCTGCGCAACCGAAGGCAGGAGATGCGGCGCTGGGAACGCAGAAGTACGATAGTTACGAGACACCCGACTATTGTGGGACCTCTTGTCATGTGGGATTCTATCAGCAGTGGCGACAGGCGATGATGTCGCAGTCGTACACACATCATTGGGATGAGATCGAATACTTCAAACTTGCCGTTCCCCATGCCGAGAAGGATCCGGTGGTTGCGGGAGTCAAGGCCGGTTGCAATGGCTGTCACGCGCCGTTGGCATTTCTGGCGGGCGATGTTCCCCCTGCCCGTCCGGAAGCGGGTTCGCGGGCCAATGAGGGTGTGCAGTGTGAAGTCTGTCACTCGATCACCGGATTTGAGGGCGATACGCCTTTCAATTTTAATTGGATTTCGGTCCCGGGCGAGGACAAGCAGGGTCCGCGCGCACAAGGTGAGTCACCTGCACACAAGATGGTGAAGAACGATTTCCTCGCGACCGCTGAATTCTGCGGCACCTGCCACAATGAGAAGTCGCCATATGGTGTTTGGGTGAAGTCCACCCACTTGGAATGGAAAGAGGGACCGTATGCGGCACAAGGAGTGACTTGCCAGCAGTGTCATATGACCTTTGCTCCGGGCGAAAGCGCGGAGATGGGGACGAAGTATCCCGATGTTCGGCAACATCTCTTCCACGGTGCACATGATCCGGGCAAAGTGCGCGGGACAATCGAGTTGAGGATTCATCCCGACATTCGCGAGGCGGAGCCGGGAGAAGCGGTGAAGTTCACAGTCGCGTTATTCAATCAGAAGACGGGGCATAAATTCCCGTCGGGATCGGTGGAAGACCGCATTGTTTGGCTCCACGTCGAAGCGACAGACGTTGCCGGGAAGAAGTATCATCTCAAAGTCGATCCCAAGGGATTCGCGGGCGAAGAGTATACAATTTCAGCTGACGTACTTGCCTATCAAGATATGGGTATAGCGTTGAATGAGCCGGACTTCAAGGGCGTCCAACGCGACGGCATACCAGTTGGTAATCGCATTTTCCGGATGGCGTATTTTGATCCGCAGGGTCGAATGACAATTCAACAGTGGAATACAAAATCGCAGGGTGTGGATTATCGCCTTGGACCGCGCGAGACGAAGTTAGAGACGTTCACCTTTAATCTTCCCGACGATGTTGCACCGGGCGAACTCAAAGTGACGGCGACGCTGAACTATCAACTTCTTGTTAAACCGGTGGCGGATTTTCTCGGTGTTCCCGAAGAGGAATCTCGCGTAATGTTTGTCAACGATCACTCGACAACTATCACGGTTCTGCCGTAGTGAGGATGATGTCATGAGGAAGTTATACTCGAGCATAGTTGCAGTAACGATTCTGGCGTTGGCGGCCACGGTGATCGCGTTGATCCAGAATGACGAGTTGTTCGCGATACCGGCATTTGCGCGCAAGTACAATATGTCGTGCACAACCTGCCATGCGCCCTTTCCCTTACTGAAAGACTACGGCGATGAATTTGCGGGGAACGGATTTGTTCTGAAAGACAAGGATGCAACAAGGTATTTTGCGGACACCGGGGACAAGAATCTCTCGCTGATCCGGGATTTGCCGTTTGCGGTGAGACTTGAAGGGTATCTCACGCACGATACCGAAGCGGGTCATACCGTGGACTTTACCTCGCCCTATCTGGTCAAGTTGCTTTCGGGCGGATCGCTCGGAAAGAACGTAGCGTACTATTTCTACTTCTTCTTGAGTGAACGCGGCGAAGTGGCCGGGCTGGAAGATGCCTTTGTGATGTTTAACAATCTGGGAGGCTCGGAACTTGATCTCTATGTGGGTCAGTTCCAGGTGTCAGACCCGCTGTTCAAACGGGAATTGCGTTTACCGCTGGAGGATTATCAGATTTACCGGGTCAAGCCGTTCGGCTCGAATCTGAACTTGACCTACGATCGCGGAATTATGGCGACCTACGGCTTTGAGACTGGCACCGATGTTATTTTTGAGATCGTCAATGGAAGCGGTATCGGCGAAGCGAATGCTGACCGGCTCTACGACAACGACAAGTACAAGGCGGTTATGGGCAGAATCTCGCAGGACCTGCCGCAGGTGGTCAGAATTGGCGGATTCGCTTACTACGGCAAGGAAGCAACGGGGCTTTCCTCTGTTAATCGTGTGAGCATGCTGGGTCCCGATATGACGATAGCATTTGATAAGGTAGCGTTCAATATTCAGTATGTTGAGCGGCGGGATAAGATCGTTGGATCTTCAATCGATCGCGAGACAAGGGGGGCGTTCGCGGAAGTCGTTTACTGGCCGAACGGCGACCGGAGCCGCTGGTATGCGACGGGTCTGTTCAATTGGGTTGAATCGGATGACGGAGATGTCGAATACAAAACGATAACCGCTCATGTGGGGCATCTGCTTCAGACCAATATCCGGCTGGTGGGGGAATTGCGATATGACTTGAAGGCCGAGGAGATGAAACTGGTTGGAGGTTTTGTCGCGGCATTTTAGGAATACTTAATTGACTATATGTCGGGATTGGTAGTCAGGGCACGCTGTGGACTAAGGTTCGCAGCGTGTTTTACTTTGTATCGTCGCGATAATCGTTATTCGCCGGCGGGGAGGAATTTAAGAGCGGTGGAATTGATGCAATAGCGCAGACCGGTCGGACGCGGACCGTCCTCGAAGAGATGGCCGAGGTGGCTGTCGCAGCGCGCGCAGATGACTGCGACGCGGATCATACCGCCCGAGAGATCGGCTTCGGTGACCACGCTTGATTCGGTAGCGGGTTTGTAGTAGCTGGGCCAGCCGGTGCCGGAATCGAATTTAGTTCCTGAACTGAAGAGTTCGTTGCTGCAAGCGGCACAAAGATAGGCGCCCTCGCCCTTGTGGTTGTGGAACTCGCCGGTGAAGGCACGTTCGGTGCCGTTTTCGCGCATGACGCGATACTGTTCTTTGGTCAGCAGACGGCGCCACTCGGTTTCGGTTCGTTCGATTCGATCAGTCATTGCGATTTCGATTTCACTTTCATTTTGCGTCAGAGTTCCGGGCAGTTGATTATGTTGTTGGTTCCGCCTGGAGGCACCGATTGCCAGCATGATGCCTATCACAATTACGGCGATGAGCGTCAATATCGGAAATGAAACTTGTCTTCGCATAAATCCTCCGGAACTGCCTCAATCGAAGCAGCCTCCATCGGATTAAACAGAGAACGGCAAGGCGATGTTCCGTTTGTGTCTGCAGAGAACAAGAAATCGAGTTGCTGTGACAATCACTTGACAGAAGGAGCGGCGGCGAGCTTGCGCAACAGCGCCAAATTGCGTTTGTCGTCTTCGTATTCCTCGTCTTTCGGCGTTTCGAGCAGTTTCGGGATTTTGGCGAATCGGGCGTCCTGCATGATGAATTTGAAGGCATCGGCGCCAATCTTGCCGTCGCCGAGATGGGTGTGGCGGTCGACGCGAGAGCCGAGATCCTTGATCGAATCGTTGAGGTGAATCACTTTGAGATATTTCATGCCAATGATCTTCGCGAAGGATTTCATGGTCTTGTCGTACTCGGCTTTGGTGCGAATGTCGTAACCGGCGGCAAAGATATGGCAAGTATCAAGGCAGACGGAAACGCGCGTTTTGTCTTCTACGCCTGCGATCATTTCGGCAATCTGCTCGAACGTGTAGCCGAGGTGAGACCCCTGCCCCGCCGTGAGTTCGAGGCTGATGCGTGCCTTGGCATTTGGCGTCTTGTCGATGCAGATATTGAGCGACTCGATGATTTTCTTCATGCCATATTCCGGCGTCCCGTCGACCGGCGAACCGGGATGAAGGACGACATCCGGGATGCGGACTTGCTCGGCCCGCTGAATTTCGTCGATAAGCGCTTTGATCGACTTGTCATGAAAGTCCTGATTTGGAGTGGCGAGATTGATCAAATATGCCGTGTGGGAGATGACGGGGGCGATGCCGGAGGCCTCCTGCGCATCGAGGAACTTCTCAGCTTCCTCGTCAGTGGTGGGACGCTGCTCCCAACGGTTGTTGTTCTTGGTGAAGATCTGGATGGTCGTACAACCGGTGTTGATGCCGTGTTGGATGGCGTTATGCAGACCGCCGGAGGTCGACATATGGGCGCCGATGAGAAGTGAATCCTTTTTGGGCATGCGATAGTTTCCTCCGTGATATCGAAACGCAAATTAACAAAAATGGATGCTCACAGTCAATGCTTCAGTCGAGGAATCGTTCCTGTTCGTGCGCTGTTGGAATCCGACACTGGTCACGTTTGCCGAACCAGCGATAGCGGCGGCGGGCAATGAAATCGTATAGGAAGTCACGGATGGGGCGCGGGATAAGGACGAAAACATAGAGTAGACGCCAGATTCCGCCCAGAAGTCGCAGAACTTTCAGGATTGCGGCTGACTTTGTGTAGAATCCATCTTGGTCGATCAAGATGACCGATTCGAGTACGTCTGAATCATAGCCATGCTTCAACAAGAGCTGCTTTCCGCCAGTTGATTGTTGTGCCGCGAATTTCAATCTGTGTTTGGAGTCAGCAGCGAGCAGAAAGTTCACCCAGAAGTTGCAGAGATTGCAGTGGCCGTCGAAAAGTAACACCGGTTGAGCCGTCGTAGGGTCGGGCATTGTCATTGTCAGGTTGCCCCACGGGCGTGCAGCTGTTGGATTCTTTC